>RGER01000432.1 GCA_009917815.1 Actinomycetota bacterium | reverse complement strand
GCGCCGCAAACTGTCGATTTGGTGAAGCGTTTGCGGGCTGGCTATCTGCACGACACAAATTTTCCGCCCGCCACCCGCTTTTACGTGAGTGGTGGACCAGCGCAAGGTTTTGATCTCATCTCAGCACTTAGATCTTCGGCGCCAAAGATTGTCCTGCTCGTACTCGCGATCACCTACCTCCTACTCCTGCGCGCTTTTAGATCACTCTTCCTCCCTCTCAAGGCAATTGCCATGGATCTCCTCTCCATCGCAAGTTCTTTTGGAATTCTCGTTCTCATTTTCAAGAGTGGTATAGGCGCCACCCTTTTTGGTACCTATCATCTCCCACAGATTGAAGCTTGGGCGCTGCTCTTTCTCTTTGCACTTCTCTTTGGGCTCTCCATGGATTACGAAGTCTTTATCGTCTCCCGAATGAGAGAGGCGAAAAATCGCGGAGCATCTAATAGTGAAGCGATTGTGGAGGGCATGGCGCAGACCGGTGGCGTCGTGAGCGGGGCTGCACTCATCTTGATCGCCGCTTCAACTGGTCTGATCCTTGGACACTTTGCTGGACTTCAAGAAGTGGGCGTTGGATTAGCTTTCGGTATCTTGATAGATGCCACCATCATCCGTGGGTTACTCCTGCCGGCCACCATGGTGCTTCTTGACCGTTGGAATTGGTGGCTGCCCGCATCCCTTGCACGAGCACTCAAAGTTAAAGCCTCGCCCCTCGGATCGCGAGGGACGAGGCTTTAAGCCTTACTTACTTATTACTTGACGATCGTCAACCCGAAGTGGATGACTGGCAATTGATAACCCAATGCCAATCCTGCGAAGTCGCGATCTGAAGAGAGCACCGGCACCATTCCATACGCTGTATTAGCGAATGAAGGTTGTTGCGTGTAAAGCAATGGGTGCAGATCGATGATGTGCGTTCCTGGCGCACCAGTGGCACGGATGTGGATCACCATGTAGCCGTTGGAGTTGAAACCGCATCCATAGCCGACGTAACTATTGTCGTATGTAACGGCCATTGTGTTGTCGAGTTGGGTCCAACCCACGCCCTTGATGCTGATAGTTATCTCTTCGCCGGCTTTGAACTTAGTCGTAGGCGTACCTGCGCCAC
>RGER01000431.1 GCA_009917815.1 Actinomycetota bacterium | reverse complement strand
ATGGCCCGGCGAAAAAGGAGGAGGCTGATTCCGGCCTTCATATGGATGTGAACTCGCGTTTCGACCAACTACAGACACAGCGCCAAGAAATGAAGGCGCTTCCTCCTCCGCCGCCCGATTTCCAGTTGTCATTGGAAGATGATGGGCCCACACCTCTTTCCCGCTTCGAGGAAGTGAAACGCACGCGTGAAGCGGAGGCGAGGCGCGAGGCGGAAATGGCCGCCACGATGTCTGCGAATCGCGGAATGGATGTTGCGAGTCAAGAGCTTGTAGTGACTCCCACGCGGGATACGGGGGGCATGGGACGTTTCTTAGAGTCGGACACAGAGTTCCGAAATGGCGCAGAGGCGGCGCGCCAGCGTGACCAACTGGCCATCATTATGCGCGAGGCGGAGCAGGCGGCGGGAATGCAGAGCACGAGTCGCACGGAGATTGTCAATCTCCCGGATCCTCGTCGTGTTCTTTTGGGTGATGCGCAGGGCCTCAACGCACCTGCTCGTTCACAGCCTATTCCAAATGCGAATCCTACTCTTTCTCTACCTGAGCGTATGCGCGAAAGGCCTGTGCTTCCCCAAGATGTGCTGAAGCCCCAGGACGATATTGTCGCCTACAAGGAAGTAGAGCACAATCTTTTCGTGTATAGCGCTGACCGCGATTGGGTAAACAATACGACGGAAAATCGCTACAACTTCTCCGTGATTTTTGACCCTGCGAATAACCAGTCCGGTTTCGGCTACAATACGGCCACGAACATCAAGTTCAAGAACATTGTGCGTATTGAGTTCGTGAAGGCCATTATGCCTACGGAGGGTGTTGATGTGCTCCCGGTGTATGATATGTCTGGCGCGATATCCGTATTGAGCACTGATCTGAACGTGAGCGTGCTTTCACTGCCGTATCTCCAAGTGCGCATTCCTGAGCTGAATGTGAATGGTTATGGTACAAATGATGGAATGAACAATGCCTTCGCCGCCATTTCCTATGACGCCTATTGGGCGGGGGATAGCAGCTCGAAAAATAGGGGCTACACGCGTATGATTCCGAAGTTTTTGAAATGCCAAAAGGTGTATTATCCTACACCTCTCGCCACACTACAGAAGTTGAGTTTC
>RGER01000044.1 GCA_009917815.1 Actinomycetota bacterium | reverse complement strand
TTTGGGTAATGACCGGCTCCCCCACTCCCAAGGCGCGACCTACAGTCGTACTTGCCAGCGCACTAAAAAATAGCGAACCAAGGAGCGTTCGCCGAGAGATGGAATGTTCTCTCAAGGCTCTGAGGAGATCAGAACTTTCGTTGCTCATACTTGAAATCTATCCCCGGCTCATCAGATCGGGAGAGAAATTTTTTTGTGACTTGCTTGTGAGATGCCTGAGAAAGTTTATTCGCTCCGGAGTTCAGCAAGAAGCCGTGGGGCCAGCGCTCGAAAGGCCTTACCTCGATGGCTAATCGCATCTTTTTCGCTCGGTGATAATTCGGCTGTTGTGAGCTGATATCCCTCGGCAACAAAGATGGGGTCGTAACCGAAGCCACCGCTTCCACGAGGTTGATCAATGATGTATCCGGGCATCACGCCCTCTTCGACAAGTTCGCGCCCATCAGGAAATACCAGTGCGACGGCACATCGAAAAGAGCCCGTGCGTCGTTCCACTGGAATGTGATCGAGCTGAGCGAGAAGTAATTCAAGATTCGCCTTGTCATTTCCATGCGTACCGGCCCATCGGGCCGAATAGATTCCAGGCATACCATTGAGTGCATCAACGCAGATACCGCTGTCATCAGCGATCGCCGCGACGCCAGTGATGCGGCAGCTCTCGCGCGCCTTCAGGAGTGCATTTTCAATAAATGTTGCACCGGTTTCTTCAATTTCACCAAGCTGAGGGAAATTATCTGCCGAGAGCAACTCCAGAGAGTTCTCGCCATGAAGTTCCGTGATGATACGGAGAAACTCCTTGAGCTTTCCTTGATTCTTAGTAGCCAGCAGGACGCGACGATCCGTCATCGGATTAAGCGAGCGCAGCAGCTTGAAGACGAGTGAGGTCTGCACATCCAGCAACTGCTAGATCGAGCAAACCATTGAGCAGGTCGCGATTGAAGGGTGCGCCTTCGGCCGTTCCTTGTACCTCGACGAAAGTGCCATCGCCTGTGCAGACCACATTCATATCTGTTTCTGCGCGCACATCTTCTTCGTAGCAGAGATCCAAACGAGGAACCCCATCAACGATGCCCACGCTAATCGCAGCCACGCTCGAATGAAGCGGTGACTTCTTGATGTGGCCTTCTTTGATCGCCCATTCGATGGCATCTGCGAGCGCCACGTATGCGCCCGTGATGGCGGCCGTACGCGTTCCACCGTCTGCTTGCAAAACGTCGCAATCAAGCACGATCGTGTTTTCGCCGAGCACACTCATATCGATGATGGAGCGAAGTGAACGACCTATGAGGCGCGAGATCTCTTGAGTACGTCCACCAAGTTTGCCTTTCACGCTCTCGCGGTCAGAACGCGTATGTGTCGCACGCGGCAACATGGAGTACTCCGACGTTACCCACCCTTGACCAGTGCCTTTAAGCCACCGAGGAACGCCGGCAGTAAAGGAGGCAGTGCAGAGCACTCGGGTTTCACCGAATTCCACCAGGACGCTGCCTTCGGGATGGTTTGACCAATTACGGGTGAACTTCACTTCGCGGAGTTGATTATCTGCGCGTCCATCGAGTCTCGTTGTCATGTGGCAACCCTATCTAGAGGTAGTGGGAAGGGAGAATTTCGGCGGTTAACTCAAGTTGAGGTGTGTCACATTTCCCACTTCGGGACCAAGAAACCTCCGCGCCAAGTGTGCAAAGGGCGCAGGTTCGCCCGTAGCTCTAAATTGATGAGTAGGCTCGCCCCTCTCGTTGAGCATGTCGTGATCAAGCAAGGTGCGATAAACATCTTTAGCAGTCTCTTCCGCACTCGATACGAGAGTCACACCGTTGCCTGCAACGTAAGAGAGCACGCCCGTGAGCAGTGGATAGTGCGTACATCCCAGTACCAAGGTATCTATCTCTTCAGCGATCAATGGCGCGAGATATTCACGGGCGATCTTGAGAATTTCGGCGCCCGATGTTTCGCCGCGTTCTACGTACTCCACGAAGAGCGGGCACGAAGTAGAGATAATCTCTAATTGTGGAGCCGCAGCGAATGCATCGTTGTAGGCACGTGAATCAATCGTGGCTCGGGTACCAATAACACCGATGCGACCATTGCGCGAAGCAGATACTGCACGACGCACAGCGGGCTGAATAACTTCGATCACTGGAACGTCGTACCGTTCACGCGCATCACGCAAAACTGCGGCGCTCGCACTATTGCAAGCAATCACAAGAGCTTTCACGCCTTCAGCAACTAGACGGTCCATAATCTCGAGGGAAAATTCGCGCACCTCGGCAAGCGGCCGGGGACCATACGGACCTCGTGCAGTATCCCCCACATAGATAATCGACTCATGGGGCAATTGATCGAGGATTGCCCGGGCTACGGTAAGCCCACCTACGCCTGAGTCGAAGATGCCGATCGGCGCGGATTTCATATGCCTAGCCTAAGCCCAGAGTTGCCCCTCGAGGCGCTCCTCCGCATCATCTAATGAGCCTTCATAGATTCCGGTTGAAAGATATTTCCAGCCGGCGTCACAGAGAATGAAGGCAATGTCTGCCGATTCCCCGCGCTTGACCACCTCGCGGGCGATACCCAGGGCGGCGTGCAAGATCGCGCCCGTAGAGAGCCCAGCGAAGATGCCTTCCTGGTCCAGCAACTCACGAACGCGGCGGACTGAATCATGCGAGCCCACGGAGAAGCGCCTGGTGATGACGCTTTCGTCATACAACTCAGGAATAAACCCTCCGTCAATATTGCGAAGCCCGTAAACCACTTCGCCGTAACGCGGCTCTGCGGCGATGATCTCGACATGGGGACGGTGTTCACGGAGGTAGCGACCAGTACCCATTAACGTGCCAGTAGTACCTAATCCGGCGACAAAGTGCGTGATGGTAGGCAGATCCTCAAGAATTTCTGGTCCGGTACTCTCGTAATGCGCAAGTGCATTCGCCGCATTTCCATATTGATAGAGCATGACCCACTCAGGATGAGCAGCAGAGATTTCTTTGGCGTGACGTACCGCCTCGTTCGAACCACCTGCCGCCTCAGAGTAAATAATTTCGGCGCCCCACATACGCAGAAGTTGCGAGCGCTCAGGGCTGGTGTTCTCTGGCATTACGCAAATCATTTTGTAACCGCGTTGCTTTGCAATCATTGCAAGAGAAATTCCAGTATTTCCACTTGTAGGTTCCAAAATGGTGGCA
Source organism: Actinomycetota bacterium (assembly GCA_009917815.1). Taxonomy (GTDB): domain Bacteria; phylum Actinomycetota; class Actinomycetes; order Nanopelagicales; family Nanopelagicaceae. Next base: position 8,251 of record RGER01000044.1, on the reverse strand, counting down.
CCTGGCTTAAGTAACCCATCGCGTTCTGCGGCGTTAATCATCCACAGTGCGGCGCGGTCCTTAATAGAACCCGTGGGATTTCGATCTTCCATCTTTATCCAGAGGCGCACATTCGGTGCTGGCGATAATTTTGGCAACCCAATCAATGGGGTATGTCCGAGAGAGTCTTCTAGAGAATCAAAACGCATGAGCTTTTTAGGCTCCGCCAGCTACCGCGGGCAGAATGGTGATGTTATCTCCGGCCGAGATGACGGCGTTGAGGCTTCCGATAAAACGCACATCTTCGTCGTTGAGATACACGTTGACGAAACGACGCAATTTTCCATCTTCCAAGAGACGCTCCTCCATACCCGGGAAACGACGCTCAAGGTCCTGAATGACTTCAGCGAGTGTCGCGCCGGATGCCTGCACGCTCTTTTCCCCACCGGTGTATGGGCGCAGGATGGTAGGGATGCGGATGTCTATCTCGGGAGTACTCACACTCATAGCCTAAAGGGTGCGCCCGAATTAGCGAATTTGAACGGGCTCCTCGGTCACCACGCCATCCACAATACGAAAAGATCGAAACTCATTCGCTCCTGCAAGTTCTTCGCGGGTAGAGACCAGTACGTAATGAGCACCAGGTTCAGATGCATATGTGATGTCAGTACGAGAGGGGTGCGCCTCAGTCGAAGTATGCGAGTGATAGATGACGATCGGCTCTTCGTCGCGATCATCCATCTCGCGATAGAGCTTGAGCAATTCCATGGGATCAAATTCATAAAATGTGGGAGACATTGCCGCGTTTCGCATGGGGATATATCTCGTAGGCGTATCACTTCCGACCGGACCGGCAATCACTCCACAGGCTTCGTCAGGGTGATCAGCACGAGCATGCGCCCAAATAGCGTCGACTAATTCTTGCGAAATCGAAAGCACGTTAGAACTCTACCTCGAGAAGAGAACCTTGTAGCCACCCTAACCAGCCGTAAAGCGAGTAGAGAAAGGAGCGCGGATCATCTTCCGGGATCTCCCCGCCATACTCATCTCCGGTGACTTCAAGACGCGTACCTAATGTGAGTCGAAGATCATTTAAGCCGCGCAGCCACGAATCGATATCACTCTCAGAAATGTGAATCACGTTCCCACTATCCAATGCAGCGCGCATGAGAGCACTGTCGCGCTCCTTAGTTTCTCGAAGCGCCGGCTCGGAGTACTTGCGAAATTCCGCGCTCGCTTCGCTCTCTTTATATGCAGAAGGAAAGAGTCGGGCTACTGCGGAATCTCGCAAGTCTTCACTCATCACAAACTCGCGAAAATCATCGATCAACTGGGCAAGAATGTCGCGTTCGCCCTCTAGCAAATCCAGCTTGATGCCAACTGCATCTTTCCCAATTTTCATGATGATTGCTCCAAGGTAGCCCACAATCCGAACTCGTGGAGGCGCGTGACCGCGTGCTCCATCGCTTCACGCGCACCTGTGGCGACCAGCGATTTCCCCTCATTGTGAACTTCCATCATTAATCTTTCTGATTTCTCTTTGGAATATCCAAAGACGGTCATAAAAACTCGAGTTACGTACGTCATCAGGTTGATCGGGTCATTCCACACGATGATGTTCCACGGTTTTGCAAGCCCAACCTGAAGGTCAAGCTCCGGTTCGGCAATAATGGTGGATAGATTGCTCATTACTATCTGACAATCGAAGTGATTGATTGGCTGATAACCGTTTCAAAATGGCTATCAGACCGCGCTCTGATCCGGTAGGTGTGGAATCCGCTCTGGCGAGCCGATGCGGAGAGCGCGATAAAGCCGTCATAGCCGCTCGCTCCCGAAGCGACTTCAACCCAAAGGCCGTCGACAAATTCTTCTAAAGCAACGTCGACGGCCTCAGCCGGAAGAATTCGACCTTTCACTACTACTTTGGCACCTGCCCGCGGAGAATTCACAGAGAGCGAGCCCACAAGCCGTTGCACTGCAATATTTTTCGCCGCCGACGTGCCAGCGAGCCGCTCCCACGTACCTGGCGCTACAGCGCGCACTTGAACGTATTGCGAAGCTATCAACTTAATTTGCGCTATTCCGGTGACCGAAGTGGTAGCAGTAGCAATCTCTCGCCAATCGGTATCGCTATTGCGCAACATCTGAAATGAAATGGGAGCGCCTACTACCGGCCGCGAGTCAGAAACTTTGAAAGTGGCCGTCAACGTGACCGGCGTTGCAAAATCGACTGGAGTCGTGGGCGCATCAATACTGCCTAAGACCACATCTGGAGCAATCGTCTTCGCGTAGAGGCGTACCGATGGCCAGGTGAGCGGATCTTCGATCCCGAGGCTCCACAATGCAACTCCCCCGATTCGATACTTTGCTACGAGTGCAGCCCGGGCGGCGACTGAACGCGCGTCTTGATACCAGACCGTTCGGGTCACCACGCATGTTTTATCCGGCGCACCATCCGCCGGGGCGTACACCTTTGTGTAGTTGAACGAATACTCGCCATACGACTCAGTCCAGACCGGAGTGGCCTGATAACTCGCAGCAAGCGCTGCAGCATCTTTGGAATTCACGACAGCTTTCGTGCCGGCCGCTGCCCCCTTCGGAGCCGTGATATCAATTCCATCGGGACAGGTGCCTTCAACCGCAGTGACCCAATCTCTCCCGTATGTAGGCACGCCGACCCATATCTTGGAAGGCGCCATGAGAGTGGATGCGTATTTAGTGATTTGATCCACCCATGAGAGCGGCCCGATCGGCCCCGGGTTTGCTACCGAGTAGTCATACGTCATGATCCGCAAACGATCGATTACTGGACCGATCTCTGGCCAGTTGTAAACCCAATATCCCTTCTTGCCAGAGGCCGGGTCGCGCACCTCCGGAGTGGTCACAGAAAGAATATCGCCCTGCGCGTGCAATTTGGTCGCAAGTTCTTTCACGAAGGTGGTCCAGAGTGGTGAAGTAACGGTCCATGATGCAGTGCCATCCGTGAAAGCAAAACCTTCCCAATCTAAATCAAGTCCGTCGAAATTATTCTTGGTTGCAAGATCAGCAAGTGTCTTGATGAGTTGAGCGCGTTTAGTGGCATCGGCGAGTAACTTTTGCATCGCCAATTTGCCTGTGCCATCGGTAAGAGTCGGCACAACTTTGACACCCGCAGCTTGCAAAGTCTTCACCTGATCCGACATGGGCGCAGCATTGGCAGGATCGTATTGATCCAAGAGATTCGTGTGACTCTTGACTGAGTACCAGAAGGGCATCACTTCGGGGAAGAGATCGGGATTCGCCATGATGGTGGCCATACCGCCCTTGGTATTCCAATACGGCATCCACCCAGTGACGATTTTTCGGGGTGGGTCGTCATTAGCCGCCTGCGCAGCCGGCGTTAGGGAGGGCGCGAGGGCGAACAGGATCGATGCGGCAGCGCTCGCCGCCAGCCAGGCTCGTCTCCCCATATCAAGCGAGGGTACTGGGTGAAGTTTCGCATTCTCTGCGTTTCATACCCGGAGAGTGCGAGAGTTTCCTGTCATCCTGATCCATGGTTCTACAACGGGGGTTCTGCAACGGGGGTTCCGCAACAGGGGTTCTGCACCAGGCCCATCCGGGAAGCCCAGCACGGGTTGCAGTCAGATTTCATAGGGAGAGCACATGAGCAAGAAGATTTATGCGGAGTTCTTAGGAACTTTCACGTTGGTACTCATCGGTGTCGGCTCGATCATGACCGGCAAGGCCGATCTCCTTGGCGTCGCGCTTGCACACGGTCTAGCAATTGCCGTAATGATCGGTGCATTCGCCGCTAGCTCCGGAGCGCACTTTAACCCCGCTGTTTCATTCGCCATGCTCATCACACGTCGCATGAATATTTCAGAGTTTGCAACTTACGTCCTAGCTCAGCTGGCAGGCGCTACTGTCGCAGCACTCCTATTAAAAGCGGTCTACCCAGCGGCCGTAAGCGCAGCAACGGGAGTTGGCACACCGGCCCTAGGTGATGGCGTCAGCACCGGAAACGGTTTCATCGTTGAAGTGCTCACTACCTTCCTTCTCGTCACCATCATTTTTGGCCTGGCAGTTGACAAGCGCACGCCCTTCGCTGGCATTGCAAGCATTTCGATCGGTGCCACCATCGTGCTCGACATTCTCTGGGCTGGACCGCTCACCGGCGCCGCGATGAATCCGGCCCGATGGTTCGGACCGGCGCTCGCCTCAGGAAATTGGGGTAACGGTTGGATTTGGATTGCTGGCCCACTAGTAGGTGGCGCGATTGCCGCCTTGGCTTACCAAACGCTGATCAAGCCAGAGAAGTAATTACCAGAGAAGTAATTACTCGTCTCTCCCAGGTTTCATATTGGCGTGAATCTCTTTGCACGTGGGGCAGATTGGAAACTTCTCTGGATCTCGAGTGGGGACCCAGACCTTGCCACAGAGAGCTTTCACTGGATCGCCGCTGAGAGCCGACTCAAGAATCTTCTCCTTGCGCACGTAGTGAGAGAAACGCTCGTGATCGCCATCGCCGTGAGAGAGGAGCGGAGCCTGCTCCAGGAGGGTGCCTTCATCACGCTTAAACCAAGCCATGGATAAAGAGTATCTAGCCCGAGCGCATTTATGCGATTTACGCATACCTCACGCCGAGCCTTACCCTTGAACCCACCACGCAAAGGAGGGGAGCATGAAGGACTTACTCCGCACGGATCACCTCACCCGTGAGGATGTCGAGTTATTGCTCGATACTGCCGCGCGATTTGCAGACGCTCCGCTCGCTGAACGTTCATTTCTGGCGAACGAAACGGTCGTCATTCATATGACCAAGCCATCGACTCGCACACGCCTTGCTTCAGAGACCGCGGTGGCACATCTAGGTGGAACTACAATTTTTGTCCGCGCAGACGAATTACAACTTGGTCGCGGCGAAACAATTGCAGATACCGCGCGCATCATCAGTGGATACGCCAAAGCACTCATTATTCGCACCTTCGCACAAAGCGATGTTGACGAGTTGGCAGCGAACGCAACTATTCCGGTCATCAATGCACTCACCGATGATGAACATCCGACTCAAGCGCTCGCCGATTGGTTAACGATCAGAGAAAAATTCGGAAACGATTTCAACAATCGTAAGTTCACTTACGTGGGCGATGGAAATAACATGGCACACACTTGGTTAGAGATGGGCGCAGTACTTGGCGCGCACGTGGTCGTTGCTACTCCTGCTGGTAAATGGGCACCAGATACAGCAGTTGTCGCACGTACAAGAGAGTTAGCGCGTAGCACAGGCGGAACTATCGAAGTAACACACGATGTGAAGAGCGCCTGTCGTGATGCCAGCGTGATCTATACCGACGTCTGGATGTCCATGGGGGATTCGGAAACCGATCGTGCCGAGAAAAGCGCCGCGTTAGCAGAATTCTCCGTCACTGATGCGCTGATGAATCTTGCGACTCCTGATGGGATTTTCATGCACTGCCTGCCGGCCCATCGCGGCGAAGAAGTAAGCGCAGGCGTCATCGACGGCCCCCGCTCGGTCGTATGGCGCGAGGCCTACCATCGTCGAACCACCATTCAGGCAGCGCTCTTCCACTTAATTCGCGGAGACATCAAGGGGCGGCTAGCGTAATCACCATGCGTGCACGTGTGATCCTGCTTTCTGCGATCACTTTTCTCCTTTCGGGCGCTCTCATCTCGGGCGCTCTCATCTCACCCGCGGCACACGCCGCCACTACCTCGCCCATGATCGCCGGTGGTCCGACCTCATCGAGCGATTCCACATCGGTTCAGCTTGATACCGAGCTCTATCTGCCCACCACGTCCCCGGCACCCGCAGTCTTGTTGGCGCACGGTTTTGGCGGAAGTAAGGATTCGGTAATCGAAGAGGCGAAGGCATTGCAAGCGCGTGGGTATGTAGTGCTCGCCTGGAGCGCACGCGGGTTTGGAAAATCTTCTGGATCCATTTCAATGAATTCTCCCGATCGCGAAGTGGTTGATGTGCGCAGGCTCATCGATTACTTGAGCACTCGAAAAGAAGTTGTTCAGGATGCAAAGGGTGATCCCCGAGTAGGCATCACTGGAGGATCGTACGGCGGCGCCATCTCACTCCTTGCCGGCGCACAGGATCATCGCATTGACGCCATCGCGGCAGATATCACCTGGAATAACTTAGAAGGCGCCCTCTTCCCGCAAAGCGCTCTCGGTGTCAGTAATCCCGGCCCGTTCAAACGCGTCTGGACGGGAACGTTCTTCTCTATTGGATCGCTCGGAGTGAGCGGGAAGCCCACGAGCGGAACTTTCTCCCCCACATCACTACTTTGCGGTCGTTTCGCACCCGAGTGGTGCGCGGCCTACCAAGTAAGCGTTGCGCAGAGTGCTCCGAGTGCGCAGATAAGTGCACTCATGGAAGCGGTCTCCCCCGCAACGTATGCGTCCGAGATTCTTGCCCCCACTCTTCTGATGCAAGGCGAGGCCGACTCGCTCTTTCCATTGAACGAGAGCACGCGCACCGCAGCGGCCATTCGCAAATCACATCCGGCAACGCCTCTTGCGATGATTTGGCACGGCGGTGGTCACGATGGCGGACAAGATGAAAGCATACGCCTTCGTACTCAAGTTGCGAATTGGTTTGATATCTACCTTAAAAAACGCGTTGCGACTTTCCCAACTTTTCAATTGACGCAAAGTGCTGCTGCAATCTCATCGCAAGATTCAGCGCCAGAAGCGCGCGTGCAACTAGGTGAACACCTCCCACTCGATTTAGATTTTCAGACGCTCGACATCTCCCACAAGACCCAAGTGGTGCTCGCTCCTGCCGGCGCTTCCCCTTCGGCCATCTCGGCGCTTCCTGGACTTGGAAGTGCACTAAGTCTGGCCGGCGGGTTGGGTGCCTTCCTGCCCGGACAGAGCGCGCTCTTTCTCTCTGCCCCGCTCACCGGACAACTTCCACTTATCGGTTCATCACACGTCAAGGTGCGCATCACGAGCACAACAGGAGATGCCACCCTCTTCTTCTCTCTTGTGATCAAGAGTGAGAGTGGGCGAGTAACGCAACCGAATGGCCTCGTAGCTCCCGTCCGGCTCACCGGCATCCCAAGTACGGGAGTGGAGGTGGAGCTTTCACTTCCGGCCATCGTGGCTAATGCAACTCCGGGTGACCGTCTCGCATTAGCGGTCTCTACCACTGATCTCGGATACACCATGCCGCAAGATGGTCGGGTCTACTCCATCACTCCAACTTCGCCGCTGGCTATCGCCACTTTCACCTTGAGGAACGCACCCAGTTCGACACCGCTTTATATTTGGCCGCTCATTGCACTCGGTGCGTTTGCCCTTTCACTCCTCTGGGTATTTATCAGGCGCCCGCGCCATCCGGCCGTAACAGCTGCCGCAAAAGTTGCAGGGAGAGATGGAGAACCCAGCGCACCCTTAGTCTCCGTACGGAAGTTAAATAAGGAGTACAGCGACGGCTACAAGGCTGTCACCGATCTCTCCTTTACCGTCGAGCGCGGACAAGTAGTAGGACTCCTGGGGCCCAACGGCGCAGGCAAAACCACCACACTTCGCATGCTGATGGGATTGATCTTTCCCACGTCGGGCGAAATAGAAATCTCTGGCGTTCCGGTCTTCCCTGGTTCCCGCGCGCTCGCCGGGCTAGGCAGCTTCGTAGAAGGACCAGGATTCCTTCCTCATCTCACAGGAAGTGAAAATCTCGATCTCTACTGGCGATCAACAGGCAGAAGTGAAGATCCAGAAATCGCTGACGCTCTTGAAATTTCCGGATTAGGCACCGCGGTGAATAAGAAGGTGCGTACCTATAGTCAAGGAATGCGTCAAAGGTTGGCGATTGCGCAAGCAATGCTCGGAAAGCCTGAGTTACTCGTACTGGATGAACCGACAAACGGATTAGATCCCACACAGATCAAGGCGATGCGATCGATTTTGAAAAATTATGCCGATAGCGGCCGAACCGTCATCGTTTCATCTCACTTACTTTCCGAAGTTGAACAAACCTGTTCTCACGTAGTCGTTATGCACCGAGGATTGCTGATCGCCTCCGGCACCATCGATGAAATTCTCAACCGAAACGGAAAGCGCGCGCAACACCTCGAAGAAATATTCATGGATCTTGTCGGCACCGACACAGAGATTGGAATCTGATGAGTTACCGAGCAACTCACACACTTCCCTTCCGCGTTGAACTTGTGAGGCAGATTCGCCGCAAGCGCACTTTGGTGGCCTATCTCTTTATAGTCGCGCTCCCCCTAATCGTGGCAGGCGCCGTCAAGTTTGGTCC
>RGER01000430.1 GCA_009917815.1 Actinomycetota bacterium | reverse complement strand
AAGTCGGAAACGACATTAAGGAACTGGGTTCTAGGCGAATCTGCTGCTTCAGTCCCCGTGAGGAGTGCTGAACATGATTCTGATAATTCCCAAGTCGATAGCTAAGTGTGACTCGTCATCGAAGTCAGGAACATACTCAAAACCAATACAAAAGCCAGTGATTAGGTGAAAGTCTATTATCATTTTACTGGGCAAGCTCCGCTGGCACATTCGTCGCCACCATCAAAAGCAGCTTCATCAAATCGCACTGAGTAACTGTTCAATTTTTGCGACGATTCTTCAGTTAGGTATTTGGCAACGAGTGAGGAATCCACCCCTCCGCTTAAGAATATTCCGGAGGTCCGCTCGTAGTGCGTGCGCGCTTTCACGGAGCCCCTAAGAGCCACTTCGATTTCGTGTAAAGATCTTTCGTGAGTCCAATTATTTTTCTGATTGAGATCAAGCGACCAATACTTTTCGGTTGATATTCGGTCTCCATTGAAGGTGAGGATTGTCGCCGGCGGAAGGGCTGATATCTTGGAGTAGATAGTTCGTGGACTATTCACATAACCAAAGACGAGCACCTCATTAAGTGCAGCAAAGTCCACCCCCTTTGAGACTCCTGCCTCAATGAGCGCTCGCGCTTCGGAGGCGAAGATGATTCCGTTATTCGTTACTGAATAGAGCAGAGGTTTCTTTCCTACGCGATCACGAATCAGGTAAAGATTTCGTTCACGAGCATCCCAGATGGCGATTGCAAACATTCCTCGCAGATGTGAGACAAAATCCTTTCCATACCTATGGAAGAGATTTGCAATCACTTCACAGTCGCCGTTGCTGTCGAATCGGTAGCCCTTTTTCATAAGGTCCTCGCGCAGTTCAGCGAAGTTATAGATTTCACCATTGAAGATTGCTGTGATTTCTCCGGAGTTATCGTGGGTCGGTTGTTGGCCATGGGCCACATCAACGATGGCTAGCCGAGCCATTCCAAGTTCGATGCCGGGCGCTCGGTAGTACCCCCGATCATCTGGGCCCCTGTGGTGCAGGGTTGCCACCATGGCCTCTAAGGTCGTGCGAGAGGTGTCTGAGGCTCCAACCCGGCCGGCAATCCCACACATAGATAAGGAGTCT
>RGER01000429.1 GCA_009917815.1 Actinomycetota bacterium | reverse complement strand
ATATGACCTAAGCCATAAATAATTCGGCGCGGCCTTTGCCATCCGTATTGAATTCTGCCCAGCCTTCCACGATGACGCGCAACTCTGTATTGGCCGAGCCGACCAGAGGATCAGGAGTAACAGGGTTCAGACTGAAGTACAGGGTAGGTCTATCGGCCGTGGTGAAATTCACTGCTCCTGTTACATGGGCGTCAGGGAAACGCTGAGGCGAAATGGCACCGAGTCCCCAGTTCATTGTGCCGATTTCATAGCCTGTATCCGTGGATTCTTTCGCATAGTTCGTAACATCTCGCCACACCAAGGGGCTTCTCGGCAATTCGCGGTCACGCCCCGCAATCTGGAAATTTGCCGAGCTATAATAACTTTCAGCGCTTTGTGTACCCGTGTTGAGCTTCCACAGGCGATTCGCGTTGATATCTTGTCTCGCGCGGAAGAACCAGGTGATCTTTTCTGCCGGATGACGGCCATCCAGGAGTCGCTTGATGATACTTGTCCCTCCTGCCACGGCATTTACATAGTCTACGCGATTCTGGGTAAAGATGTTTTCTCTCATGCGCAAGAAAGGGATTTTCTGAGGAGTCTCTTGAAGAGCATCTTGGTACTCGCGGGGTATATATACTTGGCGCGTCTCTAGCTGGACATCTAGAGGTAGTATCTGGGTGCGAAAGAGGGTGTGGAACTCTGTTTGTGTACCATCTTGGATGGTTTGCTGAAACATATTCGCTCCCCAAGGTGCGGGCTTATACCTGCCGTCGGATGATTCCACAAGGTCTTCTAGCTTGCGGACCTTACACTTGAGGCGATAGGTGTGTTTGAGGGCTGCGCGCTGAGGAAATCCGAGATCGGAGGTCTGTTGACATCCTATGATGGGAAGTGCTAGACGAAGTTGGCCGGGTGTGGCGTTCCTCGCAATATCAAGAGCCGTGCCATTGTGGACGCCAGTCAAGGTATTTGATAGCAAGGAATGTGCTAGCGTGTCGGTAGACCGTGTAGTAGCCCAGAGAGCGTCGCCGGAAAATTCCTGGAGAAGAATATTGTCCTGGTAAAACTGGATTTGTTCAAAGAGGAAATAGGCAATGCCGTTAGTATATCCATATGTGACACCGGATA
>RGER01000428.1 GCA_009917815.1 Actinomycetota bacterium | reverse complement strand
ACCTCTTTTCCGTGAAGTGAGCGCGAGCCTACGCGCTACCTAGAACTGGAGCAACTGTGAAGTAGGGTGACGCCATGGATTTATCACTGGAGGAATCAAAGGATGTGAACGCCGTTGCCGGCGCCTTCTCCGTCCATCTCGATAACTTTGATGGTCCTTTCGACCTTCTCCTACAGCTTATTTCTCGCCACAAAATGGATATCACTGAGATATCTCTGAGCCTTGTGACCGATGAATTCATAGCCTTTATTAGGGCCTTGGAGGCCTCAGGAGAGGGTTGGCGCTTGGATCAGGCCACTGAATTCCTGGTCGTGGCTGCAACCTTGTTAGATTTGAAAGCGGCGAGATTATTGCCAAGTGGTGAAGTAGATGACGAGGAAGATCTAGCCCTTCTTGAGGCTCGCGATATTCTCTTTGCCCGTCTGCTCCAGTACCGAGCCTTCAAAGAGATCGCAGCGACCTTTAGCGAGCGCATAACAACTGCCGATAAGTTCTTCCCACGTGTTGTCGCACTGGATCCAACCTTGAGCGCCCTACTTCCAGAGGTGTTAATCGGAGTGGGACCACAGCGCTTTGCCGCAATCGCAGAGCGAGTCCTGACTCCAAAGGTTGCACCTATTGTCAGCGTTGAACACCTGCACTTGGCGTTAGTCAGCGTTGCTGAAGAGTCTCGAGTTGTAGTTGAGGCTTTGCGCAGATCGAAGTCCATGAGCTTTAGAAACCTGGTCTCAGATGCTGAAAACACCATGGTCATTGTTGCCAGATTCCTAGCGTTGCTCGATCTCTACCGCCAAGGCGTTTTGCGCTTTGACCAGGTCATGGCCCTTGGAGAGCTTCAGATCTCTTGGACTGGATCGGAGTCCGGGGAAGTGGAAGTCACTGATGAGTTTGATATCCCCGTAGTTTTAGAAGATGACGAACCGACAGAAGGTAGTACGAATGTCTAATGTAGAAGTTGAGCGTTCTATCGAGGCGATTCTGATGGTCGTAGATGAGCCGGTTTCAGAGATCATCTTGGCGCAAGTCCTTGAAAAGACAGTCGAGGAGGTCGAGGCTGCCCTTGCTCACCTGGTAACTACATACGATGATCGTGGATTTTCCCTGCGCAAA
>RGER01000427.1 GCA_009917815.1 Actinomycetota bacterium | reverse complement strand
ATTACTGCGCGCCTGCTGGCGGTACGCGAGACCGTGTCCGAGCTTATTTCCGAGGCGAAGCGCCTAGAGAAGAAGGCGGCGAAGGTGCAGAAGCTGGCCGACAAGCGCCGCCGCCGCAAGGTGGTGGAGGGCGAGCCTGGCAAGCCTGCGCGCGTGAGCATCTTCCAGGTGCCCACCGGCCTCACCCCTGAGCTGTGCGCGTTCATGGGCCGCCCCGCGGGCAGCCTGGAGAGCCGCTCCAACGTGACGAAGTTCATCACCAAGTACGTGAGCGACAACAACCTGAAGAACAAGCACGACATTAACGCGGACGCGAAGCTGCTGAAGCTGCTGAAGCTGAACAAGGAGGACAAGCTGACGTACTTCAACCTGCAGAAGTACCTGAACGTGCACTACCTCAAGACGGAGAAGGTTGTGCCGTCCGCATAAATGCTCTGCCGACCGCGTAAATACTATACGCAGCAACTAACAAAATATTCCAATAGGCACACGGCCTCAAAGCGTCAAGGCGACCACATATACAAAATATAAGAACCAATCTTATTTTTTGTGTATTTTTTTAAAATCAATTCGTAGCATTATAGTACTCCCTAGGAGCGTATACTGTAGAACAAAGCGTGGAGGTACCGCAAGGGTATAAATTATTTCTCCTTGCAAATTCTGATTTAGGGTACTGAGAGCGTATGATACTTATCTGTCCAGGTGTTAAAGGAGGGTCATTGGGCACTTGGCCTCGCGCAATGGTATTTGCAGGATCTTTCTGAATGGCAGCGTAGAATCGCGCCAGCTTCTTTTTCGTAACGTCGGAAGAGTCCATTCTATAAAGACTTATCGTTAAAAATTGAAATAAGGTGCCCACGCTTATACAGGTCCCCAATGGAAGTCGTACCCTGGAATAATCTGCGCATCGGCAAGAAGTATTTCGTGGTCACTACCTCTTACTCAGAGGAGAAGAAGCCTGTGGTGATTCATTCATTGACTTTCATGAACCAAGGCGAGGCAATGATTCAAGACACTAACCCTATGTACGCTTACGCTGTAGGGGGCATGTTTGAGGGGCCTTTGGGTCCGAAGAACGTATTCTGGACCGATCCCACGGAGGATTATTCA
>RGER01000426.1 GCA_009917815.1 Actinomycetota bacterium | reverse complement strand
AGATGAAGTGATCGTCGGTAGCGCTTCTCGAGGTACCTGAAAAAGTTTAAGGAGTCGGTCATCCCAATCCCCTGTTGTGAGGTCATACATCAAAGTTCGCGAGGCGTTAGTAGCGTCGGTGACGTGGTCTAAACCACGAGACATGCGAGCAATGAGATACGAATCAATAGTGCCGAGTGCGATGCGTCCATCTTCCACATAGCGCCAGGTGCGAGGTTCATTTTCGGCAATCCACAGCGCTTTAGTTCCGGTGAAGTAAGGATCCATTCGTAAACCTGTGTTGCTCACGTCAACATCACTAAGCCGCTCACAGATTGAAGTCGTGCGCCGGTCTTGCCAGACGATCGCCCGCCGCGGGGTGCCCAATGTTTCACGATCCCAGAGCACCAAAGTCTCTCGTTGATTCGTGATGCCAATCCCTTCGACCTTCGACTTATCGATCCCCTCGAGTGCAGCGGTAGCAGCAACTAAGAGTGCGCTCCAAATCTCATTAGGGTCGTGCTCGACCCATCCAGGAGCGGGAAAATGTTGCGGAAAGTCTTGGTATCCGCGGCCGAGAACGCGGCGATCCCGATCAATGACTAAGGCAGTGATTCCAGTAGTGCCCGCGTCGACCGAGAGGATCATGGTTTAGGAGAGGCGTTTACGAAGCAACCCGAAGGTAACGGCATCTTCAAGTGCCATGGCGCTGGCTGCAATAACATTTTCGTGCACGCCGAGCGTGGTCCACTCAGTGACTCCATCAGAAGTCTCCACAAGTACACGCGTTATGGCGCCAGTCCCCTGGCGGCCTTCCAGAATCCGAACTTTGTAATCGGTAAGTTCAAGATCAGCTAGTTCTGGATAAATCTTCTCTAATCCGCTACGCAATGCATTATCGATTGCGTTAACCGGACCGTTTCCGCTTCCGGTGGTGACGAGTTTTTGACCATTTGCCGTTACGTGCACCGTTGCTTCCGAGATGACGTCTCCATTTTCGAGGCGGTCCACATTCGCCGACCAAGAATCGACAGTAAAGAAACGGGGACGCTCTCCGGAAATTTCGCTGCGCAGGAGTAACTCAAAAGATGCGTCTGCGGCTTCGAAAGTCCAGCCACGCGACTCAAGATC
>RGER01000425.1 GCA_009917815.1 Actinomycetota bacterium | reverse complement strand
AGCGCGTTTCAAGGCCGCGCGGCGCTCTGTCTCCCCCCTTCTAAAGGAATATCCGTGCCTCGAAAGATTTCCCTTTCGTAGTGGTCCAAAGAGTTTCGGACCCTTACCGGGTTTCCCAGTATTTTTTATACAGCGGGAGTTCACATGTGTATTCGACGCCTTCGGGATTACATGGTATGACGTGCCGTTTGTACGCTTCACAGTAAATCCTCTTTGGCGCACAGCCGTAGAATACTTACGCGTATAGGCTTTTCTGGCAATCATGCCCGGAGGACAGTTCTTACGCGAAAGAGAACGGATGCTCGGAATCCCCTGTAGGATTTTTCTCGTTGCGCGTCTTGTTGTGGCGGATACTTTCCTATGTGATGTGTTCGGCATGCCCCACTCTAAATTGTGTTGGGTATTATTTCTTTTTGATGCGATGGTACATGATCTTTGATCACGCGACGCACATGATTCTTACTACGCGTCCACGGATATTCTAGAAGATATATGCGCAAACTTCTCAACATGGGCTCTTTGAGAGCCGGGTTTGCCCGTAAGGCAGTGAATACACCTCTTTCCTCTAAAAGCTGGTATAACGCATTCAAATTCAATGCCCCGCCGCTTTGAATCTGGCCATTGTTTTCTATAATCGTCTTAATGGTATTATGGAGCTCCTCCATTCTTCCACCCACCGTTTGTAGAACTTCATCAATATCTTGATTCGCGTTCATTGTTTCGTCTGTTCTGTCAAGCAAGGGCGCCTTCAGCTCTGAAAGGGTTTGCTCGAACTTCGGTATGACAGTGTCTTCCGAGTTGTCAGGCGTAGTCATCTTCTGTCCATATACAGCGGTAAAAATGGAGAGAATAAACTCGCTTGTTAGAGAAATGCCCGCATCCGGCAACACCCCTAGACGTAGAGGTCCTCCTCCTGACACTGGTCCCTCCATAGAAGAAGCCATACAAGAGGCACAAACACGCGCACTCGACTTTCCGGCCACTGAGCGTGCTTTGTATGTGCGCGCTATGGTAAAGCGCGTCGATGAGTTAAAGGCGGCGGGACGAAACACCGAGGATATCAAAACTCTCGTGCCGGAATTCCATCGCGATTATCCGTATCTCTTTGAGA
>RGER01000424.1 GCA_009917815.1 Actinomycetota bacterium | reverse complement strand
CTGCTTACTGGCAGCAATTTGTGCATTACGAGATTGATGTGAAACTCGATGATCAGAAGCATTTTTGAAACGAGGCCACTTCCCCCAAGCAAGCTCGCTAGTATCAAAGGGGGGAAAAATAGCCATGTAATCGGCCTTTCGATATCGCCCGGGCCAAAGATAAGCACTGTAATCGCGGTGGTACCCACTAAGCAGGCAAAGTTGAGCGCGCCAGAGCGAGTAAGTACGCTCTTTCGATCTGGCAACTTAAAGGTCAGTAAAACCGCTCCGGCAATAATAGCACCAGCAAATCTGCCGAAAAACACTCCGCTGGTAATTGCCATGGTATTCCACCAGGTATTGGCGCCGCCAAGCACCTCAGGGACCAGCAATATGAGCGGTGACATCGCTGAGATAGTTGCAAGGATTAACCCAGCCTCAATAAAGCGCCTGACGTCGGCGAGTGTGGAGAGCTCTCGAGAAACCGAGTGGGCCCGCAGATAAGCAGCGGCCGTCACATAGCTTGCAGTGTTAATCGCTACAAGGATAGCAACCGATGCCGGCGGCCACTCAGAAAGTTGAATGAACCGACTAACAACTCCGGCGAGTATTACCCATGGGAGCATGCGAAGCCCCCATAGAAACACCCCTGCAAGAGCAACACCAGCGACCGGAGCAACAGGGGAGAAAGCGCCACGGTCCACTGCCCACTCGGCGCCCACACGGGAGGCAACAACCATAGCTGCAGAGAGGATGATGCCTTGAGGGATAAATGTCAGGCGATGCGTCATCGATAGTCGTCCTGGCGGAATCATGCGCTCCTAGTTTCGTCGAAATCCTCAGGGATTGCGACATCGTTCGCCGCGATTAGCAGGGGTATAACAGCTGCCATATGATCGGGCTCACACGAGGGATGAGCGCGCGAAAAGAGATTGACGATCGGAACCCTAATCGATCTTTAGCTACCAGCGATTATCACTGGTGACCATCACTGGTGCGCTAGCTCGCTCGCCCCAGATCGCTCGGCGCCTCTCACTAACGTCGTGCCTATTAGGGAGAAGTTGATCGTATTGTGTCTCAGTCTAGCTTGGATGATAGTCACAGGAACTTGGTTTATATTCGCGCTCATTGG
>RGER01000423.1 GCA_009917815.1 Actinomycetota bacterium | reverse complement strand
CATGGTGGTTGCCGCCTCCCAGCGCTCTGCTTTGACCTCGGTTCCACCACAAATCAACGCCATTCGTAGCGACCTCCACCTCTCTCTCAGCCAATTCGCCGCACTCACTTCAATCCCGCTGATCTGCTTCGGCGTGGCCGCCCCGATTGGTATTTCAAAATTTGCCCGGCGCAAACCCACCGAGAGCGCCATCCTCTTCTTCATAGGGACACTTGTCGTCGCGCTCTCTTTACGCGCCATCTTTGATTCGACCGCGCTCTTCCTGGGAACCGTGCTTGCAAGCCTTGCCATTGCAGCACTTAACGTTTTAGTGCCCGTTGTCATCAAACGTGACTTTGGATCTAACCTCACGAAAATCATGCCGGTGTACACCGTGGTACTCGCAACATTTGCCACGATGGGTGCAGCACTATCCGTCCCCATATCGAAAGCCACCACGCATAATTGGCGCGGCGGCATCGCCATCTGGGTGGTCATTCCCATCATCGCTTTGATCTTGTGGATTCCGGTTGCCCGACATCACTCCGAGGCACACGTGGCAACGACGATTCAGAAAGCACCATGGCGCGCTATTTTTCGTGATCCGATGTCTTGGTATGTCACTCTCTATATGGGAATTCAATCCACCACTTTTTACACAACTGTTGCCTGGCTACCCAAGACGCTTATTGACTGGGGCCACTCCCCTGCGTCTGCGGGCTCTCTGCTAGCGATGACCACAGGACTATCTATTCCCTGCTCACTGCTTATTCCCCTCTGGCTTGGTCGCGGTTTGGATCAACGTAAGCCAATGGTTCTGGTCAGTTTCGCTTCACTTATTGGATTCATTGGTATGGCGGCAGCCCATAACACCGCGCCACTTCTTTGGATCATTCTTCTGGGTATCGGGCAATCTTCTTTCCCCACCGCCCTAGTCATGATTGCCCTGCGAGCGCGATCAGTTTCCGAAGCCGGCCCGCTCTCCGCGATGGCACAAGGTGTGGGGTACATCGTCGCGGCGATGGGGCCCATCATCGTGGGTCAGATTCATCAAGCAACAGACTCCTGGAAAGCCCCTTATTTCTTTCTTGCATCTCTTTGCGTTCTACAATTCTTTATTGGGTGGCGTGCCGCGCA
>RGER01000422.1 GCA_009917815.1 Actinomycetota bacterium | reverse complement strand
ACGATCATCTACGAAGAATTAGTAGAGGTACTTGGTGGCGCAGCGCGACGGATCACGCTGGCAAAACGTCCGCCGACCGTCATCATGCTTGCAGGTTTACAAGGAGCCGGTAAAACCACGCTCGCTGGCAAATTGGCGATGTGGCTCAAGCGCGAAGGTCACACTCCGCTCTTAGTGGCCTGCGATTTGCAACGCCCCAATGCAGTGGAACAACTCGCACAAGTGGCAAAGCAAGTGGGAGTGCCAATCTTTAGTCCAGAGCCCGGTAATGGAGTGGGTGATCCCATCAAGGTTGCGCGCGACGGTGTAGAGCATGCGCGCACAAAACTTCACGATATTGTGATCGTTGATACTGCAGGTCGACTTGGTGTTGATGCAGAACTGATGAGTCAGGCAAGCAGAATCCGCGATGCCATTACGCCGGATGAAGTCCTCTTTGTTGTAGATGCCATGATCGGTCAAGATGCGCTCACCACTGCAGAAGCGTTCCGCGACGGTGTCGGCTTCACTGGTGTAGTGCTCACCAAACTCGATGGCGATGCTCGAGGCGGTGCCGCGCTCTCACTTTCATCAGTGATCGGCAAGCCCATCATGTTTGCGTCAAGTGGTGAAAAACTCTCTGACTTTGATCTCTTCTACCCAGAGCGCATGGCGCAACGAATTCTTGGTATGGGAGATGTTGCTTCTCTTGCAGAACAAGCCAAGCGTGCCATCGGTGGCGATGAAATTGAGGCGATGGAGGCGAAGTTCGCTTCAGGTCAAGATTTCACGCTCACCGACTTCCTCAAACAAATGCAGGGCTTGAAACAAATGGGTTCAATGAGCAAAATCCTGGGGATGCTCCCGGGAGCGGCAGCGATGAAAAAACAGATTGCCGATATTGATGACGGAGAAATTGTCCGCGTCGAAGCCATTATTCAATCAATGACTCCATTGGAACGTGAAAACCCCAAAATCCTCAATGGCTCTCGTAGGGCGCGCATCGCGCAAGGCTCGGGTCGCAAAGTGAGCGAAGTGAACTCACTCATTGAGCGCTTCACTGGTGCGCAGAAGATGATGCGTCAGATGGCCAAGGGCGGCATGCCGCAGATGCCACCGGGGATGAAGATGCCCCTCGG
>RGER01000421.1 GCA_009917815.1 Actinomycetota bacterium | reverse complement strand
GAACCGTCGTAATTCTTCACGTTCTTTATCCCAAGAAGTTCGTGAAGAACAAACCACGTATGCGAGGACCGCTCGCCGATGCGGCAGTACGCAATGGTGTCGGTAGCCAAATTAACCCCGGCACCCTTATAAAGCTCTGCAAGATCTGCATCGCTCTTAAATGTTCCATCCTCATTAGCACTTTTTGCCCACGGGATATTTTTCGCAGTTGGAATATGGCCACGAACTTGACCTTGCTCTTGTGGCAAATGTGCCGGAGCCGCTAATTCACCACTGAACTCTTGCGGTGAGCGGACGTCCACTAAATTTAACTTGCCAACGGCAGCAAGAACTTCGTCGCGGAAGGCGCGCAGAGAGTGATCTTGTTCCTTTGCCACATACTCAGTCGCTGGACGAGCTGAGACGTCCGTGGTGAGTGCGCGTGATTCAAGTTCCCAGATCTTGCGTCCTCCGTCGAGCAGGCGAACATCTTGATGACCATAAAGTTTGAAGTACCAGTAGGCGTACGCGGCGAACCAGTTGTTATTGCCTCCGTAGAGAATCACGGTGTCGGCATTCTTGATACCGTTTTCAGAGAGCAACTTCTCGAAGTCAGCTTTCGAAATAATGTCGCGACGAACTTTGTCTTGAAGGTCATCACGCCAATGGAATTTGATAGCTCCGGCAATGTGTCCTTTGTCGTATGCTTCAGTATCTTCGTCTACTTCAACAAGAACGATTCCTGGGGTTGCAAGATTAAGCGCAACCCACTCGGAAGTAACTAACGACGTTTCTCTTGACATTTATGCCTCCACAGTTGCTTTGGTGCGCGAGAAGCGCTTGATAATCAAATACATTTCGCAACCCAAGCAAAGCCCAAAAACTGCATTGAGAAAGGCGGCTGCTAGTGCGAAGCCAGTGGCCACATAAAAGAGAGGTGCAATAGCGCTAAATCCCCCAACAAGACCGATCAGCCCAAAAACTAACCCCACGGCCTGAGCAAATTGTGGCGCTCGGCTATCTTCGGTCTCTTTGGTAGCGGAGATGCGCGGCTTCACAACTTTTGCAAAGAAGATTCCATATGGCGACCGGTGCGGTCCGCGCGATGCGCCGAGTGCGAAAACAACCGTTTGGAGTGCAAGCACCCAGACG
>RGER01000043.1 GCA_009917815.1 Actinomycetota bacterium | reverse complement strand
GGGGATCCACGGTGGCGCTCCGGGTGGGGTGGGCGAGGGCTCGACCTCGGCAAAGCGCGCGAAGGTGTACTCGCCTTCAAATGTGGCCACCACGGCCCAGAACCCAGGCTCGGAGAGGGCAGCCAAGTCGTGGCGGACCTCTTCCAACCCAAAGGCCACCAACCCATCGCCCCAAAAGAGCGCTTCACCTGCGGGCGGATGGGAAGTGGAGGACATGGAAGAAGGGTACGCAGTGAGAAGCTCGAATCCGCTCGGTTTGGGGGCGGACGCGTTCCTGCGATAGATTGCGTCTGCTTTGCGGACGTAGCGCAGTTGGTAGCGCGGAACCTTGCCAAGGTTCAGGTCGCCGGTTCGAACCCGGTCGTCCGCTCGAAGGATCCAGACTCCTGGATTCGTGTGCGGTGGAGTGGCCGAGAGGCGAGGCAGCGGCCTGCAAAGCCGCGTACACGGGTTCAAATCCCGTCTCCACCTCTAGTACATCCCAAAAACTAGATAGCAACTCGGACCGTTAGCTCAGCGGTAGAGCGCTTCGTTGACATCGAAGAGGTCACTGGTTCGATCCCAGTACGGTCCACCAAAGAGAGTGAGCGTCTTTAGCTTGCGCGGCGAAAGAGCGGCAGAATCAAAGTGCACCCAAAGATCACAAAGGCGCCTCCAGCAAGCTGGATCAAAGTGATCGCTTCGTGGAGATACAGGGCCCCGATCAACACCGCGATGACGGTCACTAGAAACTCAACGCTAATTGCTCTCGTGGCCCCCAGCCTCGCCACCAGTTTGAAATAGATAACGTAACAAAGAGAGCTGCAGAGAGCCGCAAGGACCACAAGGTTCAACCAGTCGGTGGGCTTTGGGACTCGATGAAACGGCACGAAAAATAGAAGTGGAAGTGTGAATACACCTCCAAAGAAAAAAGCACCAATGACTTGCTCCCATGGACCGACTACAGACATGCGCATCTTTGAATAATTGCTCGCGAAAGCCGCCGCGATACACCCCACCGTGCATACGAGAATTCCGAGGGCGAAACTCTTGGATACCTCCGTTTGAGGGAAACCCACTAGCAAGACAATTCCTATGAAACCGATGATGAGTCCCACGACTCCACGCGAGCCCATCTGCTCAATACCCATGATTCGCCCTATCACAGAGGAAAAGAGTGGAATCGCCCCTACTAAAATTGCGGTCATCGCCGTACCTATGCGCGGAACTGCGAACGAGAGGCCGATCAATTGCATAGCGACCATCGTTACTCCAAGTACCGCAAAAGGGAAATATCCCATCGAGAAATCAAGCTTCTTTCGCTTCAATCTTGCGATCACATAGAGCAGGGCGCTTGCCACAAGTGATCGGATAGAGACTGCGCCGATCCATCCGAAACCATCGACGACGCGAAGCACCATCAAAAAGGATGCTCCCCAAAGAGTCGCAAGGATTGCAAACCTTCCGAGTACATCAAGTGCCATATTCTCTATTTGCCTTGCTTCTTAAAGCCAGCAGGGCACCGAGGCGCAACGCCCACCACTTTCTTGATAGTTTTCCCCTTCACACAAGAGATCGCCTTGATTGCAGTGGCCGCGGGGGCCGGTTTTACCGCAATAACCACAGGTGGCGATGGAGAAACCATCGGAGCCGGCTTTACTGCCGGAATCACAGCAGCATCTTGCGTCAACTTGATACGTATGGTGGGAGAGGAGAAGGTGAAGTTCTTAGCGCTGAGTGTGAGCCATCCATCTCTCTCATTTACTAACTCGGTCGCTACATTTTGGGCCGTACCATCACTAGAGGTAACTGAAACCGTCGCCTTGATAGGAGCGGTCGTAAATCCTGGATAGAGGCAACGCACCGTCTCCGAACGCATAGCTAGATCATAAGTGCCTTTAAAGAGCGCCCCATCGAATCCGAGATGGGCTCCGGCGACCTGGTAGACCAGCGAATCGTCGACAAAGGATGGCGCTCCCGGTGAATAGAGCATGGAATTCGTCGTCACAAGTCCCATAAGTGTGGCAGGGTCATTGAGACAGCCACGTCCCGCACCTGGGAGGCCCTTAATCTCCCACTGTGAATTCTGTTCAGGAGCTGAAGTAAGGAATCGTTGAATTACGGGAACGACTCCACCTTCGGGGAGCCCCTTGGTCACATACTCTCCCGCCGGCGATGTGAAGAGAAACGAATCGCCTTGTTCTAGTACCGAAACACAGTACGTACTCTCTGGCCATCCCTTTAACGCCGCGCCTTTACAAATATTTGTGAGCAACTGGCTCACTTGCGAATCAGATTGTGCATCGGCACTGCTGATATCGGCCTGCCCCGCTCCCACATTGATAGCGGATCCTTCAACGCGTAGCAGATTTGTAGTCGAAGATAGGGCTTGCAGAGTGACCGAAGTATCTTTCATTCTTCCAAAGAGCCAACCAGTGAGCCTGTTATCCATTTGCATCGTGAGGGCGAACCTGTGCCCATCAGTGAACTCATGCTTGACAGCACAAAGACCTGCCTCTGTCCACTCGCACCCAGTGGTGGGATACCCGCCACGGAGCTCACTTCTCCCCAGCGTGGGGAAATAATCCACCGCGAGGTTTTCAGGGAGGCGATAATTTCCAGACTTCAAATCGGCCGAGATGAGCCGTGCATGAAAATCTTTGAGAACAGCAACGTGATCTCTACTCACATCAAAAGCGAGAGAGATCGCCACTCCCAATACCGAATTAACATTCGAGGCTGATTGAGTTGGCAATTTCCAGACGCTAATTCCTCCGCCAGCAGGCGTTTTCAACGTCGAACTAGCAGCCAACTTGGGGGTGGCTACTTCATGATCGAGTATGGCCGATTGAAAGTTTCCGAGCGGATCTGCGACATCTAACCCACGGATACACACTGCGGTAGGCAGGCTCCCTACCGCGCACGGCGGGACGAGAATATTTATGGAGCCATACGAGACTTTGCAATTTGGTGAGTCGGGCTCATCACAGAACGCATCGGCAAATACGCTTCCGGCGGCAGCCGCCTCCTGAGATATACCCGTGTACTTAGAGAGAACGAATCCGGTAAAACCAATTGCCGGATGAATGGAATCTTTGAAGTAGAGGCGATTTACATTTCCTGGTGCACCTTTGTAGGTGGGGGTGATGTCAACATAAATGCTTCCCCAGGCTGGAGTTGAGACCAAGATCGTCAGCGCAATAACAAGAGCACTCCTAAAGAACTTTCTAAGCATTGAACTTCTCCAAACGTTAGATCGTTCTCCAGCAAGCATTACATAGAACTCTTGCGCTCTTTCCTATGACTTCTTCTTATAGCCTACGGGACACTTCGGGGAATTCCCCGAGATCTTCTTAATTTGCTTTCCCTTGACACAGGTAATGGTGACTTTCTGATTCGCTTTCGCCGCAGCCGCAGCCTGTGCATCCGCTGCAGCTTTGGCCTCCGCCGCTGCTTTTGCCTCCGCTTCAGCCTTCGCCTTCGCTTCTGCGACCAAACGAGGGTTCTCAATCACGTACACCCCCAGATCGAAACTACTCTCACTCACCAGTGGAGTATCAGAGGTCTTACCCCAGATACCGCAGTAACCCACCTTCTTACCAGTAACAACAAGCAGTCCAGGTGTGGTGGGATCTAACGAAACGTCGCAGGTCTGGGAAGGGAAATCAGTAATCGTGATCTTTGCCGGGAACAATGAAGAAGCATCAGCCACCTTAAGAGCTTCCTTAATCTGCTCCTGCTCCTTCACATTTACTCGCACACCAGAGCTTTCATAATTAAAACTTACCTTGTTCGTACCTTTTCGGACTGTGTAGGAAATAGTTGCGCTTCCTCCGGCCACGAGATCACTGTCAGGAGTTTGCATCTTCAATTTGCATGTCCCCGCGGCGAGGAGGGCAAGCTTTCCTTCCTGCACTCTGCATACATCCGAGGACTCTGAAGTCGCAGTTACAACAGCGCCGGAAGATGCCTTCGCGAGATCTGCAATCCGCACGCCAGATTGCGTGGCAACCAATGAGATGTAGCTGTAGTCCTGCACTATGGAATCTTCCACAATTGCAATTCCATCACTGTTGGTCGACTCCCTCACAGTCGCAGAGTTGCCACACTTATTCGTGGCGTAAGCAGCAAAAGAAGCTCTCCGACTATCCCCAGAACTGAAAATATATTGCGTCACCTCGATAAGAGCGGTTTGTGTATAGAGCTTTGACCATTCACCCCACTTCTGAGTCTTGCCGTTCCATTCGATATAGCGGTAAGCCAGATCCGTGGCAGGCATGCCTGTGCTTGCAGTCGTTGCCTTAAATATCAAGGTTCCGGAACTTCGCTTAAATGTGACAATTGGCGCATCCGGTGCGCGGGTGCACTTGTCGTTGTAGGAAGCTACATACCCACCACTACCTGCTGTAGTTGGCGTAGAAGTGGCGCTCGATGAAGGTGCAGTGGTCGGTGCAGTACTCGGTGCAGTAGTGGGAGCGGCGAACGGTGCGGCGGCCTTCTGGGCGGCAACCACATTGGCCAGGTATGTCTTATACGCGTTATATCGCGCCACGGCATTTGCATTTGCCTTCTGTGCGAGACCGTCGCTCTCCTCTTGAGCCACCACATTTCGGTTCAAGGCAACTGCGTTAGGCCCGAACCAGACGCTATAGGACCAATCTCCGGCGAGAGCACCTCCGCTGGGGGTGTTCGACACTTCAGAGACTTGGAACTCATAATTTGATACGGCATCCGGTAAAAAGTACTCGCGACGATCCTTTGGGTCCGGATACGCAGATTCTGTGAGGCATCGCTTCTTATCTTTGAGTACTTGGTCTGCATTGAGCCAAGAGGTCGAGCCTTCTTTTCGAAAGCGAGTAAGGAAGGCTTTAGTGGAAAGTTTGTCGACTTGATTTGGAGTCTGGGAATTGATCCCAATAAAGACGAAATCGCTTATGCCTATACATTTGTCGATGCCTTTTGAAAGTACGGGGGCTGAAGTGGCTCCCGGGCTCGCGTATGCAGACACCTTCTCCGATTCAGAGTACCCACCGTTTCCACCTAGCGCTAAAACCTTGATGTAGTAGAACTTGCTGCCGGTAAGGCTTGTAATAGTTGTGCTCGTAGTACCGGCTGGAACGCTCTTTTCACCGTACTCGTTGGGATATTGTTCTCCGTACCATTGGACCAAATACGAATTAACATTCTCTGCTGGGGACCAGGTCACATTGATTGCGCCGCTCTTTACTGCTTTGTCTGGCAAACTCCAGATTTGTGAAGCCGAATCAATATTTGAATTGGGGATTGTTCCACTCACCCCTTTAGTCGCCGATGCGGAGAGGATGCATCCTGCATCTGTGGCGTAATACTTCGGAGAACAAAAACTTGCCGTGGACGAATAGTGTGCACCGTAACCGTCATTTGCAATGACATTCACTTGATAGAGCGAACTGGGTGCAACATCTGTAACCAACATTTCGTTCACATTTGAGGCGGCGTCATATTTGTATTCGCTCCAGGTCGCACTTCCCTGCGGTACTGCCGTCTTGTCGTAGGTGGAGAAGCGAACGGTGTACCCACCACTCGGCGCCCCGGCAAGCGGTGGATTCCAGGAGATGAGAGCCGACGAAGACCCCGTGGCACCGGGGGTAATTTGCACATTCGTCGGCGAAAGCGAGGCTTCTGAAGGTGGTGATGAGGCACGCGTCGTGCTCCACGTGATGGTGATCCACACGCGAATTGAGACGGTGATCCGGATTCCAGCGGCATGACTCGCTTGAGGAATCGAAAAGAGACCAGCGACCATGGCAAGGACCACGAGCAAACGAATCGGTCGACGGCGCATGAGAGGAATTCTGTCAGTACGTGGCACTCGCTTCAAGAAACGAGGCTACTCGTAGAAATCTCGGAGCACGATCTTTCCCATTTTTCGCAAGGCCTCCATCGCGTACTGAGCCTTTGCTGGATCAGGGTCTCCTAGGTAATCGCGCATCTGTCGTGGAGTTACTTGCCAGCTCAATCCGTACTTATCCTTCAGCCAACCACATTGCCCGGGCGAACCATCGCGGGTGAGCGCATCCCAGTAGTAATCAACTTCGTCTTGTCCATCGCAAGAAATAAGCAGTGAGATCGAATCGTTGAACTTCGGTCCACCACCCCAATTGAGCCCGATGAACTCATGGCCCAAGATGGAGAAATCGGAAGTAAAGAGGGGTCCGTCATCACTCATCCGAGTCTTTGAGTGAATTACGACCTCTTTAAACGTCTCGACATAAAAATCTAGGGCTTCTTCTAAATCCTTCTCGAACCAGAGAAAGGTTGTCAGGGTGGGCTTTTCGTTCATGCCGTTCTCCTATATCCGACTGGGCATTTGGGGGCGATCCCCGAAACCTTTTTCATAGTCTTGCCTTTGGCGCAAGTAATCGTCATCTTCTTCGCGCTCGCAGATGCGGTCACTTGCTTCGATGCTGCAGGAGTCGTTGCAGAAATTGGCGCCGGTGTTGTGGTCGTCGGGGCGGGCTGAGTTGCCGGCGCTATTGCTGCATCTTGCGAGAGTTTCAAACGAATGGTAGGCGCTGAGAAAGTAAAGTTTCGTGCGCGAAGCGTAAGCCATCCGTCCTTTTCCTGCACTGCTTCAGTAGCCACATTCTGAGAGGTGCCATCAGTAGAGGTAACACTAACGGTAACTTTTAGCGGGGCGTTTGAAAATTTGTAGAGACATCGGATTGCATCAGATCGGATCGCCAAGTCGTACGTTCCCTTGAATATTGACTCTTGGTCGTAACCCACGTGCGCGCCAGCGACTTTATACGTCAAAGAGTCATCCAGGAAAGCGGGCGGACTCGCGTCATAGACCATCGCGTTAGTTGTGACGATACCTTGGAACTTTGTCGTATCTCCAAAGCAGTTATTCCATTGTCCTTGCGAGAAACTGCTAGTCGTGAGCCCTTGCAAACTCCATTGCGAATTGCGAACTGGGAAAGTCTTCAAATAGGGCGCGATGATATCTGCGTATCCCTTGCCCTTGATGGAACCAAGCGGAGAATCAGGCGGGATGCCATCGAATATCCAATTGAGACGATCGCCCTGAGGTCGCTGGATTACGCACGACTGCCCCGCACCTCCACAGTTACTGAATACCTTCTGCAGATCTGCATTCTGTGCGATCTGGTCGCTGGTGAGATCGGCATAGCCAGTTGGAACATCAATCGCAGCCGATTCGACTCGGATCACATTGGTAGACGGCGTGAGTGCATTAAACCCGACGGTGACATCCTTCATGCGGCCGAACATCCAACCTGTGAGGCGGCTATCTATTTGCAAGGTCAGGGCTAACTTTTGATCGGGGCGAAACTCGCTTCGCACGGCGCATCTACCGACCTCCGTCCACTCACATCCCTTTACATTGTTCTGCATATAGATGAACCCTCGTGGATCGACCGTGTCCTTTACCCATTCGACTGGCTTGTACGATCCGTCTTTATACGTAAAGGGAACAACGGCTGCGTTGAAATAAAAAACATAACCCACACCTGGCTGAAAAGTTTGGGGATTGTAATCAATGTTGTACCTAATGTTGACGCTGACTCCGTAAGTGTTTGTACCGCCTAAATGATTTCCTGAGGCGCTCTTCCAGATACTCGTTCCGCCACCGGCTGGTGTCTTCGCTTTCGCGCTCGCTGCAATCTTTTGTGTGTCGACTTCATGATCCAATATGGCAGGCTCGAGTACGCCATCAGTGTTCGCAATCTCGAGACTCTTTACACACATGTCCGTGGGTAGCGAAGTTGCGGTGCATGGCGGCACGATGAGGTTGAGCATCAAATTGGGCAATCCCGTACATGTGGGGTCGTCAGGTGAGTTGCAACTGAAATCGGTAACGGGTCCATTCTTGTAAGTCGACCCAGTGATATGCGAGAAGTTTGAATAACCGCCGGATATTTCTTCGAAGATGAATCGCTTGGTGCCAGCCGGTTGAGCAACGGTCTCTCCGTTGGAGGCGCTTGCCGTAGGGAGAACATTGATAGCTAGCAGACCCACGATTGCCAATGCGGCTACACGTGACCTGTGCATCGATTCCCCTCCCCTGGCCTAGATAACCTACCGGAGAAGTATGAGCCTAAGGTGAGACTCTCAGGATTGGTTTCTCTATGGCGAACATGGCGCCCCAGTAGCACGTAAAGGCCACGAAGATTCCTCCGTAAATGTCAATCAGAAAGTGCTGATGCAGGAAGACCGTCGCGGGCAGGATGAGCGTGAACCACGCCATCAAAATCCAGGAAGTCCGGGGTGCCAGCTGCCGCAAGCGCCAGAGTGCGATCATCGACACGACCGACCAGGTGACGTGGTTAGAGGGAAATCCATTCAGTGGTCGATCATTTCCATACACCAAGTTGACCAGCATCCAGTCAAAAGGAGAGTGACCCTTCACCGATGTGCGCGGCACTTCCGTTTGAAAAAATGCATAAGCGACATCAAGACAGATCTGACCGAAGATGATCGCCAGTCCATTGACTAGAAATGCTTTAAACCCTGCGAGCCGTAACGAGAGCAACGGCACCACAAGAGCAGCCAGCAGATGAAAACTCAGGTAAGGAATCACGAAGAGAGAAATGATCGGGATCTTGGCATCGAGCCAACCCTTCATTACCAATGGCGGATAGCTGTACTCGGCTTTGTTGAAGATTTCATAAGTGATGAAGGCGAGCACGATCCCGAGAAAAATCGCCCACACAACTAGAAGTTGCTTCCGAGTGAGTTTGGGTGGGCGCGCGAATGTGGGCGAAATACTCATCCTGCAATGTTACGACTCCGCTAATATTTCTGGAATGAGCCCCGCCCTGCGTCCATGGAAACTTACTGACGCGGCCGAGTTTCATGCAGGCGTCGTGGAGAGCGAAGAACATCTCGCACCTTTCATGCCCTGGGCACGAAACTCCGCCGCCTTGTCGCTTGCAGATCGAGTACCTTTCCTCGAGAAATGGATCGACGATTGCGCCAGTGGAGCAGACTTTCACTACGGTCTTTTTGAGGGCGATCGTTTCCTCGCGGTCATCGGGCTACACCCTCGCATCGAACCAGGGGGATTAGAGATCGGCTATTGGTGTCGAGCAAGCGAAATCCGCAAGGGTTACACCACGGAGGCAGTCATCCAGGCTATGAGAATTGCCTTTGCAATGCCGGAAGTGACGCACGTAGAGATCAAACATGATCTGGCCAACATTGCGAGCGGCCGGATTCCCAAAAAGTTGGGATTCACAAAAGTCGCCGAAGAAACGCGTGAAATTCTCGCGCCTAGTGAAACCGGCAAGGGAAATGTGTGGCGCCTGACGAAAGAGGAATTTCGCAAGTACTTTTAAATTGCCCTGAGGCGACGGTAGTTGGCGACTGACATCTCATATATATCTTCCGGGCCGTCCTCTTCATCAATTTGTTGACCCACATAGGCAAACTCAAACTTCTTAATGATCGCTTGTGATGGAGCGTTCTCTGGACTCACGGTGTAGCGCAGAATCTTTACGCGCGAATCGTGCACCACCCAATCCCACATCGCGAACAAAAGTTCCTGTGCCAAGCCTTGACCTCGATGCTCCTCCACAATTTCCAGACCTATTTCGATCATTCCGTTCTCATCTGGCCCATCATGGAATCCAGCGCTACCGATGATCACTCTCGAAGATCTCAAGATAGCCATCCGCAAGAGGTATGGGACCAGCGATGGATTCTTCGCAACTCTAGGGATTCGAAATGGCAAGGGTCCCGCCTGCTCAACTAAGTAACGGTGAGGATTAGTTACATTGCGATCCACCCAGAGCGTCGGATCTGCACGATCAATAGCGAGCTTGCGATACTCGTTTGGATTTACGGCAAAAATCGAAAGGCGTTCAGATTCGATGAGAAAATCATCGGCAAAATGCATGCGAGAAGCATACTCCGACTAGGATCACACTTTAGAGCGGAGAGGGACTCAGTGATTCACGCAAAACTTACGCAAGTCGAAAAGCGTGGTCTGCTTTTTGCATTCCTCGGCGTCTTTCTCTTCTCTCTTTCGCTACCGATGACCAAGTGGGCCCTTGAGAGTTTCGATCCGTATTTCACGTCAACGGGACGAGCAGTCATCGCAGCCGTGCTGGCTGCGGTCATTCTTAAAGTACGCAGAGCGCCGCGTTTCAAGCGGGAGCATTTGCGCAGTTTCATCTACACCGCACTCGGCGCCGCCTTTGGTTGGCCCATACTCATCGCGCTCGCTCTTGACCGTCCACACAGCACATCAGCGAAGATCGCTGTCATCGCCGCCATCATGCCGCTCATGACAGCGCTACTTGCTGTCTTGCGCACCCATGAGCGAGTGAGCCGTTCCTTTTGGTTTGCTTCCGCCGCAGGCTCGGCAATTCTTGTTCTCTTTGCACTTTCGCGCACGGATGGAACCCCTCGAGATTTGATCGCAGATGGCCTCACCGTTATCGCAGTGATCGCTTCATCGTGGTGTTATGTAGAAGGTGCGGGACTCACGAAGGAGTATCCAGGGTGGCAAGTCATCTCCTGGGTAGTCATCATTTCCTTACCGCTCAACTTGCCAATCTCCATCTGGCTCTGGTCTCGCACACACGCTTCGCATACCTATACATGGCACGGCGTTGTGGGGCTCGTCATCATCGGTGTCTCCTCGATGTACCTCGGTTTTTTTGCTTGGTATAAAGGTCTCAATGAAGCTGGTACTGCTCGCGGTGGACAAGTGCAACAACTTCAAGCGCTGATGACCCTCGGTTGGTCGGCACTCCTACTCCACGAACACGTCACTCTCGTCACGCTCCTCTCGGCGATCGGCGTCGTGCTCTGCGTGATCTGGGCATTAACTGCTCGTAAGCCCCTGCCGAGCAATTAAGAGGCTGAGCGAGAGGATCAAAAAGCCGATCGCTGAAACGAGCGTCAAGATCTTGCGCGCTCTTTCGGAGGCGAGCATCTCAGTTGCACGTGAAATAGACGTGCCGAGGAAAGCTGCCCACAAAAACGAAACCGCGGCTTGCACGAGACCAAGCGTCAGAATTCCACGGACAATCGGAAATCCATGAGGTACAAATTGCGGAATAAATGCAACCGAGAAGACCGCAGCCTTGACATTGAGCAGGTTTGTGGTGAGGCCAAGACGAAATGCTAAGAAACCAGCGCGACCTCCCTGCGAATCAACAGTGAAATGTGGCCTTCGCTTTCTCAACTCGATCAGAGTTTGAATCGAGAGAAAGGCGAGATAGAGCGCCCCCGCCCATCGCAAGGCGTTATAGGCCAGTGGGGATGCGACAAAGATGGCTGAGAGGCCGATAGCTGATGCACTTGCCCAGATGAGCAGGCCCGCGCAAGTCCCTAGCGCCGATAAAAGAACCGAGCGCACACCGCCAGTCATCGCCTGACGCAGCAGCATCGCGGTACCTTGTCCGGGAACCATTGCCAGAAGGAGAGCCGTGAGCGCAAACG
>RGER01000420.1 GCA_009917815.1 Actinomycetota bacterium | reverse complement strand
GCGGCGTTCCATGGCTTCATCACCAGGAAAGTCTGGCTCGCGCTCGGGCGGAATGGTGTTGATGTAATCGCTATTACGAAGGCTTGGTACTCCCACTGATTTTTCGGCTGCCCGTTGGAGGAGTGAGAGCATCACGTAGCGGGCGCGAGTGGGGCCGGCATTTTCTAGGAGGGCATCAAAAGATGCGCGCCACTCGGCGCTCTCTTCTGGATCGGTATCGATCAGTTGGCTCGGCATCCCGCCGGTAATCAACGGATCTTGGTCTGGTCCAGAGAGTTCAAAATCAACGGCCACGATTTGGCGCCCTTCGGGTGAGATGGGGTCTGCCCAGCCCTTGGCGGGGCCGGTGAGCATTCACCGATCCCGGGTCACGGGAGCGTTTCAGGCTCAAGGGATATCCTCCCCTAGAGGTGGGCAATTAGTCACATTGGGTCGCCAGATTGAGCGCCGCTCCGACATCCGCCCTCGCTCGACGGCCGATCGGCCCTAGAGGGGGACTTGCGAAAAGTGCCAGATCTCGGTGGAGTACTCTCCAGGGGTATCGGAAAGAGCCGATGCCACGTTTCTTCATTGAGGGGGATTGTGTGAGTACGGCCGCGGGCTCCGCGGGAGTTGCGAGTCGCCTGGGTGTTACTCCCGGCGCTCTCGTCATGGAATTGGGATTTGGCCCTGATGTCGATATGGCCCTTCGCCAAGAAATTACTGCGCTCGCAGGCTCTGACTTCTTAAGTGATGAAACCGAAGAAGTTGTCGACATTGCACTTATTTGGTTCCGCGATGATGACGGAGATTTAGTTGACTTGCTCGTCGATGCACTCACTTTCCTTGCAGACAATGGCGCTATTTGGGTGATCACTCCCAAGGCCGGGCGCCCGCAACACGTCTCGCCAAGCGACATTCAAGAAGCGGCCCCCACTGCGGGTCTTTCACAAACTTCATCCTTTGCAGTTGCAAAGGATTGGACAGCAACAAAGCTCACTGCACCAAAGGCATCTCGCCGCTAATCGCAACACCTATCGCGGTGTAGGCCGCACAAAAGGAGAACCATGGCACTTTCAGTTGGCGACATCGCCCCAGATTTCACTCTTAAGAATCAGCACACCGAAGAGATCACGCTCTCTTCTTTCCGCGGAAAGAA
>RGER01000419.1 GCA_009917815.1 Actinomycetota bacterium | reverse complement strand
GTTCTCCGGACAGAAGGCCCAGGACCGCTCTCTTTTTAAAACGGCGGGTAGCACACCATCAATAGGTGCGGTTTCTCGTTTTTCATCGAGTATCCTGTAGAATTCTATAACTTTTCGCATCATGGCGTTGCTTATTACATAGGCATGGGAGCCGTTGAAATGGTTCGTGGCTTTCACAAGTCGTGTGAGATGTTTCCAGCTATAGCAGCCGCATGTACTCAAAAGGGTGAGGTCTTGTATGTTGGTAAGTTGAAACTCCTGGGCAAATCGTTTCGCGCGCCGAAGGTATTCGCGCACGGCATCTAGGCTGAATCCGGCCGATGGAATACAGTCGTCTTCAAATACTATGAGGTGGCTGAGTCCAAGCTCTAGAGCCCAGAAATAGGCATCGAGGTGACTCGCAGCGCATCCCACTTCTCCCGGTGTACGCTGAACGCCTTCGTCGATTCCACATTTTGTAGGGTGGCCACTCGCAATCAGCGAGGCACCTTCTATCGCATCCCGGACATGTGGGGGGCTTTTTATGGCAGCTTCTATGGCCTGAATGTTTTTGGCGCGCTCTTTTGCCCGTGCTAGATGAATCATAACGGCCCGGATATTTCCGGGTGGCCTGTCTACAAACTCTGCGACTATGTCGCATAGTGTCGTGGACATTCTTTATAGTGGTGTGTTGGAAAGCTTAGACCGGTTGCGGAGGCGGTGGCTGCTGCTGGTGCTGTGGAGGCGGCTGTGGAGGCGGCTGTGGGGAAGCAGGTTTCGGCGGAGGTCCATCCGCAGCCTTCACACGAAATCCACGATAGGCTATGGCAGTCAAGCCATTTGTCGTAGCAAATGTACTGGGATTGAACTTCTCGCGCTCCGTTATTTCGGGGAGTTCAATAGGCTTGGTATGCTCGAATAACCCTATTATATAACGATGCTCCCCTGACCCAGGAGGAGGATTAGGAGGACTCCATTTAGCCAACACCTTACCATCAGAGTTATCCGTTCCTTTACAGTTCACAATAAGCCAATGTAAAAAGGATTTTGCCGCTGCGTCAGGGTCCCAGCAAATAATCGCATATTGTGTCGGAGGAGTTGGGGCCGTCCAAACAGGATACGGCTCGTGCGCCGTTTGGTATATAGTATACATTGGACCA
>RGER01000418.1 GCA_009917815.1 Actinomycetota bacterium | reverse complement strand
ACTCGAGGTTTACATCGGTGATCTCAAGCTCTCCGCGAGCAGACGGCTTGAGATTGCGCGCTATCTCAACGACCTGGTTATCGTAGAAGTAGATACCTGTGACTGCGAACTGAGACTTCGGATTCTTCGGCTTCTCTTCAAGATTGATCGCTCGACCAGACGCATCAAACTCAACTACTCCGTACCGCTCCGGGTCACTCACTCGGTACCCGAAGACCGTGGCGCCTCTCTCTCGCTTCGCAGCCGAGCGGAGCAGGTCTGCAAAGCCGTGCCCGAAGAAGATATTGTCGCCCAGCGCTAGAGCTACTCGATCGCGTCCAATAAACTCCCGCCCAATGATGAACGCTTGGGCAAGTCCATCTGGACTCGGCTGCTCTGCGTACGAGAAGCTGCACCCCCACTGCGAACCGTCGCCGAGTAGCCGTTGAAAAGATGGTCGGTCTTGCGGAGTAGAGATGATCAAGATCTCGCGAATGCCCGCCAACATCAGCGTTGAAAGCGGGTAGTAGATCATCGGCTTGTCATAGATGGGTAGGAGCTGCTTGCTCACAGCGAGCGTCACCGGATGGAGACGGGTTCCTGAACCACCTGCTAAAATAATTCCCTTCATACCTACACCACTCTTGAGAGCCGTACGGCTTCCTTCAACTAGGTGGAAGATAGCAGAACCGTTGAAGAAAATCACGATCTCGAGTTGCGGCAAGGGGGGCCCCAATGGAGGTCAATAATAGGCAACGATCGACACGACTTAGGGCTGCTACGCTGCGTACCTCCGTACCGAGAAGGCTATCGACCACCTCGCAGGTTGAACCAGCTGATGGTGCTTCGTTTGAGGAGATTCACCTCTGCACCGTGGTCGTGAACAGGTAAAACAGAGAGAGCGCTGCAGAAGCTCTAAGCAGTGACACATTCAGCTAGCCTCCTCTTCTGCCCCAACTCTGATCTCAGTTTCAGAAGCTCACCGATGTGGACTCCTCTCGGTACTATCCGCTGCTCAAATAGCTTCTAGCCCTGCAAGGGATCTCAGTGGGATATTTATCGCGTGTCGAATCACTTCAAGATCAAAGACTGGATCCTGTGCGGTGTGCTCGCCGGCGTGTGGAAGGCGCGGCGGATGGGGCTCGACCCACTGTGGGTGG
>RGER01000417.1 GCA_009917815.1 Actinomycetota bacterium | reverse complement strand
GTTGTCTTATCGAAGCAAATCATCCCCGGCAGCTTCGCCTTCGCGCTGAACTATTTGGTTGATAGTGAACTCGACCTCAGCGCATTGGATGCCAAGTTGAAGAACGACGACACAGGTGCCAGCGCATACACACAACCGATAGCTTCGTCAGCCCAACTTGCGTGAAATACGTCCCTGACGTACACTCTTGCATGCTCACGATCTTTGAAACACCTACCTTCGTCGAAGAAGCGGCGAAGATCTGGAGCACGGAAGAGAGGCTGGAGTTCTTCGCGTGGATTGCAAGTGAGCCAGAAGCTGGGGTTGTCATTCCCGGAAGCGGCGGCTGTCGGAAGGTGCGCTGGTCTCGGCCCGGCATGGGTAAGCAAGGTGGTGCCCGCGTCATCTACTTCACCCACATGGATGCAGGTGAGCTGTGCATGCTCCTCGTGTATCCCAAGGCGGCTAAGGACGACATCCCAGGCCACATTCTGAAAGAAGTTCGCAAGGAGATTGAAGATGACCGCTCGTAAGACCAAGGCAACAACGCCGTCCGGCGAGGAGCTGGGCCTCAAGTTACTGCAATCGGTTCGGGAAATGAAGGCGCGAACATTCGCTCGCAAGACCGAAATGGAAGTCAACGAAGTTGTTCAAGCGAGGCAGGGCACAGGCTTGTCCCAGTCTGAATTCGCCTCCGCTCTTAGCATCTCGAAGCGCACGCTCCAAGAGTGGGAACAAGGGCGTCGGGCTCCATCTGGCGCGGCTCAAGCGCTCATTCGTATCGCCCGCAAGCACCCAGAGATCGTGCGAGAAGCGCTAGCCTAATATTGGTGAGGCCTAACTGTAAGCGTCCGGACATTCCATCAACTCTATTGCCGCACTGGCGATATTGCGATGGCGTGAATGTAATTGCCGGAGATAGTTAATTTCACATTAGGCGAATGTCACAGCCCGGCCGTAGCCGACGTTGCGCAAGCGTGGAGGCGAGGCCGGGGTGTGACGTGAGCGTTCAGTAATTGTGGTGACTGCCCAGACTGCTTCGCAATAAGAGCAGTCGCCTAACTATTGAACGAAATTTTTAATGGTTATCCTTCGGCACAAAAGACCCGCGCTTACCGCGCAAAAAGTCCAGATCCGCGCCTTCATCGGCTTGGGTCACAT
>RGER01000416.1 GCA_009917815.1 Actinomycetota bacterium | reverse complement strand
TAGTTGGAGTCAAAAAGGTTTGCCGCACTGCTCAGCGCGTCGGTATTGACGCTTCGGATCGAAAGAGAAACACCCCCGGTCGAAACCTTGCCGGCTGCCCAAACTCGGTCTGAGACGATTATTCGCTTTGGCGCTGGCAAAGGCGGGAGAGTGAAGGTGACTTTCGCTCCAACTTTTAGCGAACGTATTCTGTTGGCGTGCGCACCATTGGCAAGAATGAGATAGCCGGTCTTCACCTTTAGCGTGGCTGGCTTGGAGTACACCTTAATTACTCTTCCACCATCGATCCAGAGAGCGGCCTGATGCATTGGCAGGGATTTGGGAAGGTAGGCGGTGGTGATCACAGTTGCCACGGACGTGGAAGAGAGCTGTCCGGTGTTTACACCAGTGACGACGATCGTGGTCGTTCCAGACTTAAGATTGCTTGACCCTGGATAGCCACCCTGCAGGGTATACGGTTGCTCGGCAAGGGCAATTACGTTCGTGGGGTGATTGGCGGAATAGGTCAATTGGCCACCACGCATTACTGCCGAAAAAGGAAACTTAGACCCTTCGTTGTAATAGTCGGTGTTAATGTATGCAATCGCTGAGTAGTCTGCCGCGAGTTTGTATTGAGAAGACGTTTCTCCGACAGGTGCTTGGGCCGCGACCAACTTTACTTTCGACAGTGAGCCGTGAGCCCAGGTGAACTTGGTGTTGAGCACTGTCGGATTCGCGACTCCTGGCGCGAAGTTGATTTCGCCCAGTTCTACACCCGACGCGAGCAAACTCAACGAGCGAGATGTATAACCGGAGAGAGGCTTTGTAGGTGCACAGGAGTAGGTTGCATCAGCGGCTGTCGGCAGGAGTGTTGTTGAAATCAACCCAACGCCCGCCACTACGCTTAGCACCACTCTGCGAACCGAGATTCTCTTCACCCTCTAAGGTTAATCCCGACTATCTCGAGTTAGATACGGGCGACTCTTAGAGTTTCCATTGAATCACTGGGCTAGGCTAGCCAAGGGATCGATGACGATTTAGTTGGAGAGCGAAATGTTTTCAGAAACGCCGAACATGCACAGTTCGACGCCAGAGACCGAGGCTCTGAGAGAGGCCATCTTCGCCTATGCAAGAACTCGAATGGCCTACGACCCCGTTCCG
>RGER01000415.1 GCA_009917815.1 Actinomycetota bacterium | reverse complement strand
AATTCGACTCCTAGTTTCACCGACGAAAGTGTTAGTGAAATAGCGTGGAAAGCCTGCGACGGTAAAGACGCCCCGAAGTCGCCATTTGAGTGTGGCTCTGTACTCGCTCCGCTTGACTACTCAAATCCAGATGGTGAAAAAATCTCCATCGCTCTCATCCGAATTCCCGCAATGCGTGAAGCGGCTTACGCAGGTGTAATCCTGTTTAATCCTGGCGGCCCAGGCGGCTCGGGTTTTGACGCAATGGTGTCATACGGTCAAGATCTTGTTAAAAATCTCGATACGAGCTCATTCGACTTGATCAGTTTTGACCCACGAGGCGTCGATCGCTCAGGTGGCCTTCGTTGCTACACAGATGAAGAGTTGGACAAATTTCTCTACTTGGACTCGACCCCGGATACAGATCTCGAGCAGGCGCTATTTGATGAAAGCGAAAAAGACGATTCAACGTGTGAAGAAAAATTAGGGCCATCTATCAAGTTTTACTCAACTGAAAATATCGCACGAGATATGGATGTGATCCGTGCTGGTCTGCGGGTCGAAAAAATTAGTTACCTAGGAATTTCGTATGGAACATATTTGGGTGGGGTTTACGCCACGTTATTCCCCGACCGGGTCGAATCAATGGTCCTAGATGCGCCATTCGATCCCCAGGGCGACAGTCTTGAGCAAAGCTATTTAACGCAAGCAACCGGCTTTGAAAAAGCTTTTGCAAACTGGGTTAATTGGTGCGAGAAAGAAACAGAATGCAAATTTCGGTCGGCAGATGTTGCGAAAAAGTGGGATGAACTTTACGCGCGACTCGACAAAAAATCAGCTCTCGCAAAATCGGGTCGAGAAGTAAACCATGTAGTGATGATGGATGCAACAAAATACACCTTATATTCTGAATTTCTGTGGCCAATCTTGGCTGATGCGTTACAACAAGCCCAAGAAGGCAAACCCGATTCGCTGTTAGATCTCGCAGACTCTGACAACAATCGTCAAGAAGATGGAACCTACTTAACCAGTGTGGATTCCTTCTATTTAATTAATTGTGCGAGCGGCTTTGAAAAGCCACTCCCCGATAACCCGAGCGAGATTGTCAAAAAGCTCAAACAAGTGGCGCCCTGGTATAGCCGAGGCTTTGAAGCGTCAGAC
>RGER01000414.1 GCA_009917815.1 Actinomycetota bacterium | reverse complement strand
CTTCGTGCGCAACCGAATCGGCCGTAGGCAGACAGTACTCGGCAGATTCATAGAACAGGAATTCGGGAACACCGGGAATTTGCACACGGACTCCCGCACCGCCCTTTTGCCGACGCAGAATGCCCGTGCCGGCCGAAGAAAGCATCTTGCCAGCTTCTTGATTATACAAGATCATCAGCCGTTCCACAATCACGTGGGAGTCAGGTGCCCGAGTAACCTTCTGGAGAGCATTGAGCTCTCGGCTACTTCCCAGGGCCTCGTCAGCTTCGTCATATGTGTAAGAGAGGGTTGTTTGTGTCAGGGTGCTTAGCCAGCGAATATTTGCGGGTAGCCACTCGCCTTCCTCCACATCAAAGCACAGACTCAAAGTAGGCTTGGGTTTGCCAGGCAAGAGGGAGAACTTATCCTCGGAAAACTCCTTGGCAAACATCGGCTGAATCGCATCACCGCCAGGTGTATAGAAGCTCGTGGCTCTGCGTCGTGCCTCCAGATCAATGGCAGACCCCTCTAACACCCTGGAGGAGACATCGGCAATATTAATCGCGATTGTCCACTTTGTCTCGGATA
Source organism: Actinomycetota bacterium (assembly GCA_009917815.1). Classification (GTDB taxonomy): domain Bacteria; phylum Actinomycetota; class Actinomycetes; order Nanopelagicales; family Nanopelagicaceae. The sequence continues at coordinate 574 of RGER01000414.1, read as the reverse complement.
TTTTTATTAGTGTGAAGGAATCGTCTACGTCCTTACACCCTGGAGGATCTATGTGAAAGGTGGTGCCGTGTAGGATCTGCCTTTGCCTGGTATCTTCTTGCTCTGTGAGAGGAGGTGGCTGTGTCTTCGCTGGATGAAGATCCTTGTGACTGTCGTAGGCATACGTGGTCAGAAGAAGCTTGAGCTCGGATTCATCTGTGGGTTCTCCGAGGTTCTGTACGATATTCGCCTTCGGGAGTTCTCCTTGACGCTGTGGACTTATGGAAGGCTCAACAATCGCGTGGATATTGTAAAAGAGGTTGCGTTGAGAACAGCCGACGGCCATTGGCCCAAATCGTTTGTCGTAGGGAATGAAGCGGAAGAGGGGCACGCCACGGCTTGTGAGGCCGTAGCGGACCTTGGACGTCAGCTCAAGTGTACCTGCGATACGATTATTCGCGAGCATTTTATTGGGTGGAAAAAAGGTTTTGTACCAGAGAAATTTAAGTTTCCCAATCAGGTCCATTTTCCCATTGACGTGCTTGAAAATTTGATTGATCTCGGGGATCTGAATGAAAAATCCGACAGGCTCTCC
>RGER01000413.1 GCA_009917815.1 Actinomycetota bacterium | reverse complement strand
AGGGAGCAGGCAATACGCATGATGCGGTAGTGAACCGTCTTGTGTGGATGCAAGATATTCTAAATCTGTCAGAACCAGATCGCGTTCTCCAGAAAACGCCGTTTTCATTTGACGTATCTGTCTGGGAGTTTTTTCTGCCGCTGTTTAATGGCGCCGGTCTTGTTGTTGTGTTTCCAGGAGAACATAAGAACCCGGTATATATTCGCCAACTTATAGGTAAGACAAAGGTAACGACTCTTCATTTTGTGCCGTCAATGTTAGCTGCATTCCTTGATGCAGATGCGGGGGAAGAGCCTTGTTCTCTTCGTCACATTGTAACGAGCGGCGAAGCTTTGAGCGGCAGTGTTCAAGCTAGAACGCTAAGAGCTTACCGACAGACAGAGCTTTGGAACCTTTATGGTCCAACCGAAGCGGCGATCGACGTGACCAGTTGGCTGTGTCGTGAAGAAGATCAGGACAAGACGCCGCCGATTGGCACCCCGATCTCCAACACGCAGATTTACATCCTCGACTCTTCTCTCGCCCCACTCCCAATCGGCTCAATCGGGGAACTTTATATAGCGGGCGCAGGTCTGGCGCGTGGGTATTTAGGGAGATCTGGATTAACGAGCGAGCGCTTTATAGCGTGTCCGTTTGGATCGCGCGGATCGCGGATGTATCGGACGGGGGATTTAGCGCGCTGGCGGGAGGACGGGAACCTTGAGTATGTTGGCCGCGCGGATCACCAGGTAAAGATCAGAGGGTTTCGGATTGAGTTAGGGGAGATTGAGAGCGCCCTGTCGCAGATTGAGGGTGTTGGTCAGGTAAGCGTTCAAGCAAGAGAGGTCGCGGGCGAGAAGCGGTTAGTTGCTTATTTGGTTGGGAGGGGCTCGGGCTCTGCGTCTGGCGTATCACGAGAGACTGTATCTCCTGTTTCTTCATCTACTTCATTACTTCCGTCATTTTCTTCAGCCTCCTCTTCAGCTTCATCATCCCAATCCCAATCCCAATCATCGTCATTAGTTCCCACAAGCTCTGATCTGCGTGCGACGCTTTTAAAGACGTTGCCGGATTATATGGTGCCTGCGAGTTTTGTTGTTCTTGAGAAGCTGCCACTGACGGCGAACGGGAAGTTAGATGTAAGAGCGCTTCCCTTACCTGAGGTT
>RGER01000412.1 GCA_009917815.1 Actinomycetota bacterium | reverse complement strand
CACAAAACAAACAACCATTTGTTGCTGGTTTTGATTGCAAACAATATTTTGTTTCCGAAAAAGATCTGCTGAGAGTAGCAGGAAACAAAAAACATCGTCGTTAATGGTGCCCCAGGAGAGATTCGAACTCTCAGAATTTGGTTTCTAAGACCAACACGTATACCGTTCCGTCACCGGGGCTTATTGGTTGCGGAGGAAGGATTCGAACCTTCTAGGAAAAGCTTATGAGACTCTCCTCTACCCTGACTCTCCGCGATATTTTGGTACCGAGTAGAAGATTTGAACTTCTGACCAATGCCTTATCAAGACACTGCTCTACCCCTGAGCTAACTCGGCAAAAAAACTTGGTATCCCAATTGTGACGGTTTCTTATGATCGCCGACCCGGACTTGCCACAAAAGTGCAGGCACGAGATGCTAGAGCCGTTGCCGTGGCCTATCTTCCGTCAAGACTGAAGAACGCAACACTTACGGGCGCACCCGTTCGTCGCTCATTGCGCAATCTCGACATTGCAGTCGCGCGAAGTCAAGCGCGTGCCACGCTCGAGATACCCGCTGATCGAAAGGTTGTCTGTATCACAGGTGGCTCGCTTGGTTCGGCAAGACTTAACGCAGTAGCTCGAGTGCTGGTTGAGGTCAATCAAGATCGCCAAGATTTGTGCATCATTCATCTGACGGGTCAAAGATTCATCGATGAAGACCTTCCCGTTATCGACAAACAGTCAAAAATTATTTATAAACGACTCGACTCGACCGTGGCGATGCACGATGTTTATAGTGCGTCTGATTTAGTCGTCGCTCGAGCAGGCGCAAGCACCGTCGCCGAGGTCTCGACAATCGGCATCGCTACCGTGCTCGTGCCATGGAGTGGTGCCGCAGAAGATCATCAAACCGCTAACGCAAAGTGGCTCGGTGATCTGGGTGGTGCGGTGGTAGTTGACGAGACGAAGATTTCGAATCTTGACTTGGCAAAAAATATTTCGTCTCTTGTCGACGATGGCCAAAGACTCAAGCAACTTGCCGACACGGCGCGTTTGGCGGGCGACCAGCATCGAAATAGTTCGTTGGTTGAACTGATCATGAGTGCAGTCGCGACTGATACCGCGTTGTTGAACTTGAGAAGCCATAAAAGAGTTCATGTTGTCGGCATCGGCGGACCTGGAATGTCGG
>RGER01000411.1 GCA_009917815.1 Actinomycetota bacterium | reverse complement strand
AATCCAAAGGTCGCGGGTTCAACTCCCGCCAGGAGCAGTAAGGTGCCTGCGAGCATTATAGTAATGCTCACAGCCTCTTTAGCTCAGATGGTAGAGCATCTGCTTTGTAACGTCGTGGCGTTAGCTGCCAGTATAACCGACATATAAGCTGAAGGTACTGGGTTCGATCCCCAGAGGAGGCACTTTTTTGAGTATTTTTTAAATCCTCAAAAAAACGCCTACGATAAGATGACTGACCTATCTGGCTCTGGCTCAAAAGGGTTCGTATTTGAAGAGCTCATGGATATAACTCTGCGAAAACTTATACAACCGCTGGCCTCAAAAGGCATTAGCTCCAGACTTCTCAATGAACAGCAGATTCGTGACGAGTTCGGTGAACAGTCATTGAATGGAGTGGACCATTTCTTTCTATTGGAGCAGGCCGCGCAGCCCGTGCTTTTCTTGATTCAAGAGAAATGGAAGTTCGTCACGAATCAGCGAGAAGTAAGTCAGTTTCTCGATTGCTGTGCTCGTATCCTGGCGCGGATGCCAGAATTCCGGGGACGTGTGATTCGTCTCTGGGTCACTCGCACACAACCTACAACGAATGGGGAGAAGTCACTGAGTGAAGGAGGTGCGTATGTGGTTCAAACCAGCACAAGTATGTCCTTTTTAGCACAGATGACCGGGCAATTCATATGTGAGCTCTTGGGTGATAGGGGGGTTTGCCTCGATATGATCGCAACAATGCCGAATCTTTTATCGGGAGATACACCCCTAGAGCCTTTGACGAAGGGGTCGTCGGAGAAGATTTTGCCCGCGAATGCGATACACCCTGCGAAGATTAAGGTGTGCGTTGTTCGGAAGGATTGACTATTTCATCACGGGTGGCGGCGCAGGTGTTCCCGAGGGTACAGGCGGGGGTACTGTAGGGTCTGAGTTAGGCACCCCCGTAGCGACTGGTGAGGGGCCGCGGCGCGCGTTTTTCCCACCCTTCACAGTCTTCTTGCGATAGTTCCGCTTTCTGCGTGAACTCTTTGCCTTTTTGGAAGAAAATACACGGCTCACGGTATTCCGGAAGCGTTTGCCAACATTACGCACGGCGTTACGCACACGCTTGAACGTAGAGCGTTTGCGAGCGGCACTCCGCCTACGCTGTCTCTTGGGCTTCGCGGCACCTACAAGTGAAG
>RGER01000042.1 GCA_009917815.1 Actinomycetota bacterium | reverse complement strand
GTGCCGGTGGGGCCACTCGAACGGGTTCTTCCAGAGCTTCCGCGACTGGTTCAATGAATTCATCGGGTACAAACTCTTCTTCGAATTCTTCGTCGACCTCTTCTTCTACTTCACGAAGAATCGGAGTTTCAAAGGGTTCGCTTTCTGTGATTTCGAATTCTTCCTCTAGTTCGCGCGCTTCACGGCGATCTGCCAACCGGTGAGAGATCGGAGAGATAAGAGCGCGGAACTTATCGGGAACTGCATGTAACGGCGTGGCAGTAACAATTAAGAGTCCGAACACAATGACAAGCAGTAAGACAGGAAAGGCGAGGTACTTCGTCACAAGGGCCGAGAGCGGAGCGGCGATGAGGTATCCAAGCCAACCACCTGAATGTCGAGCCCCTGAAAGTCCAGGATTTTCGGTGACTACATGAACGAGTCCAGCCACGCCGAACGTCAAGATGATGACGCCGATGGTTATTCGGCCAGTGGCGGCTCCCTCTTGTGGTTTACGCAGAATGCGCACCGCCAAAAGTATGAGTGCGAGTGGAATGAAGAGTGCGAGCCGGCCCACGAGGTCGTGAGCCGCTCCGTTCATGAACCGGCCGAAGAAGTTTGGCACATGCCACCAGACTCCAGCGGCCACCAAGATCGCCATCACAATCAGCCCCAATCCGAGGCCGTCTCGACGATGACTCGGATCTAGATCGCGCGCTTCGCGGCTGAGAAATCGGACGCCGCCACCCACTCCCCGAGCGATCCCACGCCAGATATGTGCGAGCACGCCAAAGAGCCCTCGACCTTTTCTAGGTTCGGGGCGTGCGGGTTTCTTGGCTTTGGCTGCCACGGAAATACAGTACGAGAATGGGGCGAATCGGACGGGCAGGCGCGCCGGTCTAGACCTCAACCACGATCGGCAAGATCATCGGGCGACGGCGGTGGGTGGTGTTAACCCATTGGCCCACCGTGCGGCGAACAATCTGCGCCAGCTGGTGAGAACCGCCCACACCATCACGAGCCGCATCACGAAGAGCTTCCACAATCATGATCTTGACCTCGTCAAAAACATCTTCGGTTTCAGCGAAACCCCGGGCATGTATATCTGGTCCCGACACGATCTTTCCGGTGGTCGAGTCAACGGCAACGACGATCGAGATAAATCCTTCTTCACCGAGCACTCGTCGATCTTTGAGAGAGGCTTCGGTGATGTCACCAACACTCTGTCCATCGACATAGATATATCCGACTGTAATTACTCCAGCGACAGCGACTTGGCCGTCTCGGAGATCGACCACTACGCCATCATCGACGGTAACAATATTCTCGTCTGAAATTCCAGTGAGCCGAGCCAAGTCAGCGTTGGCCCGCAAGTGGCGCCACTCGCCGTGAATCGGCATGACATTCTTGGGCTTTACTAAGTTGTAGCAATAGATAAGTTCGCCAGCGCTTGCATGACCGGAAACGTGAACCATTGCGTTGCTCTTATGAACGACCTTGGCACCAAATCTCATCAAGCCGTTGATGACTCGGTATACGGAATTCTCATTGCCAGGAATGAGCGATGAAGCCAAAATAACGGTGTCGCCCTCCCCCACGCGGATCTGGTGATCCCCACTCGCCATTCGCGAGAGCGCCGCCATGGGTTCACCCTGCGAACCCGTGCAGATCAGAACTAATTCACTATCTTTGAAGTTCTCCATCTGCTTCGCATCAATTAGAACGCCTTCGGGGATGGTGAGATGAGCAAAGGTTGCGAGATCGGTGAGGCGACCGTCAAGTGGAAGTTGATCCATTTTGAAATCGCCCGTATGTAGCATGCGTCCTGCGGACGTAGTGATTGATATTGCGAGCGCATCGGGGATGGAATGATTGACGGCAATAAATTCAAGGTTGAATGGACCGAATTGTTCTACCTGTCCCTCTTTTACTTCCAGGGATCGAGGGCGAATTCGATGTTCTTTCAGTTTCTCTTCAAGGAGAGCTAGTGTTAAACGAGATCCGACTAAGGGAATCTCGCCCGCTTCACGTAAAATAAAGGGAACGGCGCCGATGTGGTCTTCGTGTGCATGCGTAAGGACAATCGCCAGAACATCACTCCAGCGCTCACGCAGATACGAGTAATCCGGCAAGATTAAATCCACGCCAGGTTGATTCTCTTCGGGGAAGAGTACCCCTGCATCCACAATCAGAATCTTGCCGTCGTGCTCAAAGACCGTCATATTTCGCCCGACGTCTCCCAAGCCACCTAGGGCGACGATGCGAGTCGTGCCCTTTTCTAAAGCAGCTGGTTCAGAGAGCTCTGGATGCGAATGGCTCATGAGGGAAGAGTGATGCCGCCAGCGATGAGATCGAGTGTGAGCTGATCTATCTGTGCCGGCGTGGCATCAACAAGTGGGAGACGAGTATGACCACCAGGGAGACCGAGCAAGTTAAGAGATGCCTTCGTCAAGATTGCTCCTTGCGTCCGGAAAGTTCCTGTGTAGATCGGGAGCAATGCCTGATGAATTTCAGTCGCACGTACCCGATCTCCGGCAAACCAAGCGTTCAACATCTCTTTCAGTTGTGCACCGATCACATGGCCGCAGACACTCACGAAACCTACGGCACCAATCGAGAGCAATGGCAGATTATTAATATCGTCACCGCTATAGACCGGTATCCCCGTTCGCTTGATCACCCATGACGTGGCACCAAGATCTCCCTTTGCATCTTTGAGCGCCACCATCTTGGGATGTTCGGCCAATCGACAAATAGTCTCTGTCTCAATAGCCACGCCCGTGCGCCCTGGAATGTCGTAAATCAAGATATTGAGATCAGTTGCGTCTGCAACAGCTTTGAAGTGAGCTTCAATGCCTGCTTGTGGCGGCTTGTTGTAATAAGGCGTGACTACCATCAGCGCGTGAGCACCCGCCTTCGCGTGTCGCTTGGCAAGCTCGATCGAGTGTGCTGTTTCATTATTTCCAGCACCGGAAATGATCGTGGCTCGATCCCCGACCGAACGAACGACAAGTTTGATGATTTCATCCTTCTCATCATCAGTAGTCGTAGGAGCCTCACCGGTAGTGCCATTGACCACAATGCCATCATGACCGGAATCAATGAGGTGATGGGCCAGTCGTTCCACGCCAGCGAAGTCGATCTCACCAGCGGCGGTAAATGGGGTGACCATTGCCGTCAAGAGACGACCAAACGGAGGCGTGATATCACTCATGGGGAAAGGGTACCGGTCTGGCGCGCTAAGGACAGACCCGGCCGCCACTATTAAAGGCGCCGTGCGTGAGCGGCATCAATCCCGCCCAGATATCTTCCATCTTCTCGGCGACCATTTCGATCTCCCGCTGAGGGTAGGAGGGGAAGTGAGAGCCTTCCGATTTTGTGCGCAGCGAGAGGAAGTTCATGAGCGCTCGAGCGTTCATAGTGACGTACATATTTGAGTAGAGCCCTACTGGAAGGACAGTCCGGGCCACTTCGCGGGCGATCCCAGCCTCAAGCATCTCTTGGTAGGACTCATAGGAAACTTCATAAGAGCGCTTCATTGCGGCTACCGAGGTTTCATACTGCGCATCGGTTCCAGCCACGAATTCGTATGCTCCAGTCTTACCTACCTGAATGAGCTTGCGCTCAGGACCAGGAATATAAAAGACGGGCTTTAATTCTCGGTAGCGGCCGCTCTCTTCGTTATATGAGGCGATGCGGTGGCGCATGAATTCGCGGAAGACAAAAATGGGAGCAGAGATGAAAAAAGTCATCGATGTGTGCTCAAAAGGTGAGCCGTGGCGCTCGCGGGCCAGGTAATTAATGAGTCCTTTTGCTTTCTCTGGATCGGAGCCCACATCTTCGAGCGATTGTTCGCCGGCGGTCGAGACCCGGGCGGCCCAAATAACATCTGCATCACTAGCGCTAGCCTTGACCAATTCGACGGTCACATCGGAGCGAAATACGATCTCATCCACACTTGGACAGTAACGGAGAAAGGCACTAATGCCAGAGCTAACACGCGCGAACGAAGAGGTCCGAGTGGCTCATATCACCGATGCCTTTTCCATCGCCGCCATCTCCCACCGCGCTTGGACCGCCCGCAATCTGCCCGCTCTGCCGCTCCCATCCCTAGCCGACATGGAGTCTCAGTGGCAGGACTCACTCACCTCCCCACCCTCGTCGCGCCATCGCGTGCTTGTTGCGTTGTCGAATGGCGTAGTCGTGGGATTTGCCTGCCTCATGCCCATCTCAGAGAGCGTCGATGAGGTCAGCGAGTTACTTATCGATCCCGATCTCACGAGACGCGGACATGGATCCCGGCTTATCAACGCCATCGCCGAGACGTCGCCGAGCGAGGTCGCCGGTCTGGCTCTCTGGAGTGACCTACCCGCCCTAGATACTTTTCTCGAAAGTGCCGGTTGGGGGAAGAGTGATCGAACTCGAACTTTAGAGAGCCAGGATTTGACGCTCACACAGTACCGGTGGGTAACCTCGCTGAGAGATTCACCTAGTGAAAGCGATGGTTCGTGAACCAAGAAGTGGAATTGCCCGATAACGAACGTCGCCGCATTACTCGCGATGGCGTGAGTTTAGCCTTCACCGTTGGGCTCTACGGCACCGCGTTTGGCGCTGCTGCGAGTAGTAGTGGCCTCTCGCCGTGGCAAGCACTTGCACTCTCAGCTTTACTCTTTTCTGGCGCTTCACAATTTGCCGTCGTGGGTGTGGGCGTCATCACCTCGTGGTCCTTAGCCGTCACCGCGATCACTGGAGCGCTGCTACTGGGAACGCGTAATGCACTTTACGGATTGCGCATGGCCCCCATTTTGCAGCTCCGTGGAGTTAAACGAGCTGTGGCCGCACAAATCACGATAGATGAATCAACCGGTGTCGCTATTTCGCAAGAGCATCTGGGCTTATCTGCAATGCGCCACGGCTTCTGGGTGACAGGCTTGGGCGTCTATCTCTTCTGGAATTCTTTTACACTTCTAGGCGCACTGGGCGCCGATGCATTAGGCGATCCCGCGCAATTTGGCCTCGATGCTGCAGTACCGGCTGCCTTTCTTGGATTACTCTGGCCTCGCCTTAAAGGTCGCACCCCATGGGCTGTGGGTATGGCAGCGGCGATCACCGTGCTGATCCTGCTTCCACATGCGCCGGTCGGAGTTCCCGTCATCACCAGCGCCTTAGCTGCGGTCATTGCTGGTTGGAAGAACGGCGGCAGCAAATGATTTGGGCAACAGTGTTGATCTCTAGTGCCGGGTGTTTCTTGTTGAAGTACGCCGGCATGGCCATGCCAGAAGCCTGGCTCTCCTCACCTCGCGTGCAACGCATCGCTCATCTCATGCCCGTAGCGCTGTTGAGCGCGCTCGTGATTGCACAAACTTTCGGCCTAGGGCAGAGCCTGACACTCGACGCGCGCGCCGCCGGTGTGGCTGTCGCGATTGTGGTGCTCTTATTGCGCGCACCGTTCCCCGTTGTCGTGCTGGCAGCTGCCGTCACTTCGGCACTTTTGCATCGAATCTAAAATAATTCGGTGGACTCTAAAGGTTGAGGAACTTCTCTAACCCGAGCGTGAGGCCGGGATGGGCCGCAATGTTGCGCACCGCCAGAACCACACCTGGCATGAAGCCACTGCGATCGAGCGAATCATGTCGGATAGTGAATGTCTCACCAGGATCGCCGAAGATCACTTCTTGATGTGCCACCAACCCACGAAGTCGAACCGAATGAACAGGAACACCATCGACATCAGCGCCACGCGCACCGGGTAGCCCGCTTGAAGTCGCATCAGGTTGTGCGCCGAGACCAGCTGACTCCCGAGCCGCCGCAATGCGCTTCGCGGTGTGAGTCGCCGTTCCACTTGGAGCATCTGCTTTATTCGGATGATGGAGTTCCACAATTTCTACAGACTCGAAAAAACGCGCAGCGCTCTCGGCAAACTTCATCATCAATACAGCGCCTAAACCGAAGTTGGGCGCCACGATGACGCCGCTCTTGGACGAAGCGAGCCAAGTCCGAAGCTCTGCAAGACGTGCATCATCAAATCCAGTTGTTCCCACGACGCCGTGAATATCGTTATTCACGAGGAATTTCACATTCTCCATCACTGCATCTGGGTGGGTGAAGTCAACAACTACTTCTGCCTTGGAGGAGAGCAACGCGTCGAGAGAATCGCCCAGATCAAGAGCAGCAACAACTTCCATGCCGTCTGCCGCCGTGACCGCACGTACCACCTCAGAGCCCATGCGCCCTTGTGCGCCTAGAACTCCTACTCGAATCATGTGGTGAATTATGCCAGTACCCGTGCAAACTTGCTTTGGGCGCGACCAGGAAAGGGGCCGATTACTGCCAAAGAGAGCTGCTTGCCGAGGAAATCGCGCGCCGCTTGATGAACCTGGTCTGGGGTCACTGCTTCAATTTCTGCAAGTAACTCATCAACGCTCTTTTGATCGCCATACATCAATTCAGATTTTCCTATTCGAGACATCCGCGATCCGGTGTCTTCCAAGCCAAGTACCAATCCCCCGCGGGCCTGCCCTTTAGCTCTGCCCACCTCTTCCTCAGTAAGCCCATTCTCAACTACATCGTTGATGACTTCGCGAGCAATTGATATGACATCGTAGGCACGGGCAGGTTGCGTACCGGCATAAATACTAAAAATTCCAGACCCAGCAAATTGTTGCCCAAAGGCATAAACCGAATACGCCAGACCGCGTTTCTCGCGAATCTCTTGAAAGAGACGAGACGACATTCCACCGCCGAGAGCAATGCTGAGCATCGCAAGTGCAAAGCGGCGATCATCGCTTCGCGAAACGCCTTCTACACCCAACATAATGTGCGCCTGCTCGCCTGGACGATTCACAACATCTACCGCACCCACTCCCACAGGCTTAATTCGCTGAGCTCGGCGAATATCTGCAGGTTGAGCAACTTGATCGCTAAAGCCATCGCGATCAAAGGCTTTAGTTACCATCTTGACGACTTTTTCGTGCTTGATGTTGCCGGCCACCGCCACAACCAAATTCTCAGGGCGATATTTACGTTTGTAGTAGCGATATACGGCTTCTCGGCTCATCGATTTAATCGACTCCGTTGTTCCCAAGATGGGTTTACCAATCGATGTATTGCCAAAAAGAGTTTCAGAGAAAACATCATGGATAAGATCGCCTGGGTCATCGTCGCGCATTGCGATTTCTTCTAGGACCACTCCGCGCTCAGAATCCACATCCGCCTTCGTGACCAGTGAAGAAGTGATCATGTCGGAAATGACCTCGACGGCTAGCGGCAAATCCTGATCGAGAGTGCGCGCATAGAAGCATGTGTTTTCCTTGCCAGTAAACGCATTTGTTTCGCCGCCCACCGCTTCGATACTCGAAGAAATATCGAGCGCAGAGCGTGTTGCCGTGCCCTTAAAAAGTAAGTGTTCGAGAAAGTGTGAGGCTCCGGCCACGGAATTACTTTCATCTCTGGAACCGACATTTGCCCACACGCCGTAAGCAGCCGATCGCACGGTATGGACTTCTTCCGTGACAATTCGCAGGCCTGACGGAAGAACGGTGCGGCGAATAGTCATCGCACGCACCGTCCTTTCGTTATGAACTGCAATTAGTTAGCTGCAACTTCGCCTTCGAGAACTGGAACTAGCGAAAGCTTGCCCTTGGGATCGATCTCTGCGATTTCGACCTGAATCTTGTCGCCAACCTTCATGACATCTTCTACGTTCTCGATGCGCTTTCCTCCGTGCATCTTCTTGATCTGCGAAATATGAAGCAGACCATCCTTACCAGGAAGGAGCGAAACGAAGGCGCCAAAGGTAGCAAGCTTCACGACGGTTCCAAGGTAGCGCTCGCCAACCTCAGGCATCGTTGGGTTTGCAATGGCATTGATCTGCGCACGAGCAGCTTCCGCCGCGCTGCCGACAGTTGCGCCGATATAGATGGTGCCATCATCTTCGATGGAGATTTCAGCGCCAGTTTCATCCTGAATCTGATTGATGATCTTGCCCTTAGGCCCGATCACTGCACCGATTTGATCCACTGGGATCTTGATGGAGATGATGCGAGGAGCGAAGAGGCTCATCTCATCAGGAGCATCGATAGCTTCTGCCATGACATCCAGAATTTCGAGACGTGCTTCGCGAGCTTGTTGCAGTGCACCGCCGAGAACACTGGCAGGAATGCCATCGAGCTTGGTATCTAGCTGAAGCGCGGTAATGAAGTCCTTGGTTCCAGCAACCTTGAAGTCCATATCGCCGAATGCATCCTCTGCACCGAGAATGTCGGTAAGCGCAACATATTCGATCTTGCCATCGACCTCGTCAGAGACAAGGCCCATTGCGATACCAGCAACCGGAGCGCGCAAAGGTACGCCGGCGTTAAGTAGCGCCATGGTGGAGGCGCAAACAGAACCCATAGAGGTGGAGCCGTTTGAACCTAGCGCCTCAGATACTTGACGAATCGCATAGGGGAAATCGGCACGTGAAGGAATCACTGGTAGCAGCGCACGCTCAGCGAGAGCGCCATGACCAATTTCGCGACGCTTAGGAGTTCCTACGCGACCGGTCTCACCAGTTGAATATGGTGGGAAGTTGTAATTGTGCATGTAGCGCTTGGTCGTCTCGGGATCAAGAGTGTCGAGTTGCTGCTCCATCTTGAGCATATTCAAAGTGGTAACACCAAGGATCTGAGTCTCGCCACGTTCGAAAAGTGCTGAACCGTGAACGCGAGGGATGACCGCGACCTCGGCAGAGAGTTCGCGGATATCACGAAGCCCACGGCCGTCGATGCGCACCTTATCCCGAAGAATGCGTTGGCGAACCAACTTCTTTGTCACCGACTTGAACGCAGCAGAGACTTCGCCTTCGCGGCCTTCGAATTGCGTGGCAAGTGCGGCCTTAACGCCATCCTTGATGCGATCAATTTCAGTTTCGCGAGCCTGTTTGCCAGCGATGGTCATCGCCTTTTCAAGTTCTGTCGAGACAGCACTTGAAACAGCTTCGTACACATCTGATTGGTACTCATGGAAGAGCGGGAATTCGCCAGTGGCCTTTGCAGCCTTTGAAGCAACCTCTATTTGCGCCTCACAGAGAGCCTTGATGAACGGCTTTGAAGCCTCAAGACCTTGGGCAACAACTTCTTCAGTCGGGGCGACGCCACCGTCTGCGATGAGATCAATAGTATGAGCTGTCGCTTCTGCTTCAACCATCATGATGGCGACGTCGTCGCCAGCAATGCGTCCAGCAACGACCATGTCGAATACGGCATTTTGAAGTTGTGGATGTGAAGGGAATGCCACCCATTGGCCTTCGATCAAAGCAACGCGAACGCCACCGATAGGACCAGAGAAGGGCAGACCCGCAAGTTGAGTAGACATTGATGCTGCATTGATAGCAATAACGTCATAAAGCTCCTCGGGATTGAGGGCCATGACAGTGACAACGACCTGAACTTCGTTACGAAGCCCCTTCACAAAAGATGGGCGCAATGGACGATCGATGAGGCGGCACGTAAGGATGGCACCTTCACTGGGGCGCCCTTCACGTCGGAAGAATGATCCCGGAATGCGGCCGACCGAGTACATGCGCTCTTCTACGTCGACGGTGAGGGGGAAGAAGTCAAAGTGATCCTTTGGCGACTTCGATGCAGTGGTTGCCGAGAAGAGCATGGTGTCTTCATCGAAATAAACTGCCGTACTACCTGCTGCCTGACGTGCCAAGCGACCGGTTTCGAATTTGATTGTGCGTTTGCCATGTTTGCCGTTATCGATAACGGCCGTGGCGCTGTAAACCTGACCCTCCATGGGTCATCTCCATTTCTGGCAGGAGCGCGGTCTTCGATCGAAGCCCACGGGCATTCATCCCGGAGGCCACTACCGAGGAACGATCAACCTGCACACTCGGACGGATCCTTGTTGACCCGTTGCGTTTTATTCGTCGCCCTACTCACTGATCAGAGTGAACTGACGTGAACAGCAGTGAATTAGCGACGCAGACCAAGACGTTCGATGATTGAGCGGTAACGCGCAATATCGGTCTTGGCTAAGTATTGAAGAAGTCGACGACGACGTCCGACCATCAAAAGCAGGCCGCGGCGGCTGTGGTGATCTTGCTTATGGCTCTTCAAATGTCCGGTGAGGTCGTCGATACGCTTGGAAAGCATCGCGATTTGAGCTTCGGGGCTACCTGTATCGGTAGCAGAGGCGCCGTAGGTGGTGATGATCTGCTTCTTCTCAGAACTTTCGAGTGCCATGGGGCGCTCCCTTATCTCTCGCGTGGCGGTTACCGGTCTTTTACTCGGCAACTCACTTATCCAACGGAGGAAATCTATCAGCGGGGCCCGAATCGACCCAATTGGGGCGGGTTTTACGCTCAAGTCCACGCTGAGAGAGGAGTTCTCCCTTGAATTGTCCGACTTAGCCGCCTCTAGGATGTCCCCATGGATATCGTGATGTACGGCGCCGCCTGGTGCGGTGATTGCCGCAGGTCGAAGGCGCTCCTCGACGCATTGGGCACCACTCATCAACTCACCTATACATATATAGACGTCGAGGCCGACCCCGCTGCCGCCGACCGAGTGATTGAGATCAACGGTGGCATGAGATCGATTCCCGTCATCACCTTCCCCGATGGCACCCATCTCACAGAACCCAGTGACAACGCCCTCCGAGAAAAACTCGTCGAACTGAAAGCGATCTAATGGCTATTCATCCTGGTGGATCCCAGCTCAACATCGCCAATGGAATCCGTGAGTTTGCCCATGCCACTCCCCGCACCATCGCCATCATCGACGGGGATCGCACTCTTACTTTTGGAGCCGTCAACGAACGTGCCTCACGCCTTGCATCTGGTTTATTAAAAGCCGGATTAAAGAAGGGTGACACCGTTGCACTCCTCCTTGGAAATCGATTTGAATATCCAGAGATTGCTGCAGGACTTGCCATGGCAGGTCTTATTCTTGTGCCGCTCAACCCTCGGCAAGTGGCAAACGAAATTGCTTTCGTCCTCGAACATGCAAATATTCAGGCGATCATCGTCGACTCGGCTCTCGCCGGAAATCTGCCATCAAGTGGCCTGCCGAAAGTTATTTTCGCGATCGACGGAAACGACGTCGGTAAGAATTACGAAGATCTTCTCGCAGCATCCTCTGCGGTAGATCCACGTGTCCCGACTCTCGAGAGTGATCCCTTCTGCATCACCTACACGTCAGGCACGACTGGTCAACCTAAAGGCGTCATGATTAGCCACCGCTCCCGTTCACTTACTTTCTACGCAACCGCCCTTGAGTGGGGATTGGGTCCCAATACGCGCACAGTCGCTGTTGCCCCCATGTATCACGGGGCCGGGTTTGCTTTCGGCTACGCGCCTGTATTTACCGGCGGCACGGTTGTCATGCAACGCAAGTTCGATCCTGATGAAACTTTACAAATGGTGCAAGATCAACGTATCGAATCGATGTTCCTCGTACCTACACATGCACAAATGATGCGCGCCCTCGGCGATGACGCCATCACACGTCGGGATCTCTCTTCACTCCATACTCTCTACTTCAATGCCGCTGCGCTTCCCGTCGCGCTAAAGAAGTGGGTCCTCGATGTATTTCCTCATACTGGAGTGCACGAACTTTACGGATCCACCGAAGCGGGCATCGTCACTAATTCGCGCCCGCAAGATGCGCTCCGCAAGGCAGGCTCTGTAGGTC
>RGER01000410.1 GCA_009917815.1 Actinomycetota bacterium | reverse complement strand
TGGCCATAGGCAGCCAAAGGGGATAACTCTAAAAACGGTGTCAGGGGATCGACCAGCAAGTCAATACGGTCGCGCACCAGGATCTTGCCTCGAGCATGATGCCGGTCCACCAAAACAGTTCCGCCTCCGGCAAGCGCAGATTTGAGACGGCTTCTCAATACTTCTGCCAAGGCAAGGTGGTGTGCCGCGTGAGCCGCAAAAGATGGACTCGAAACCGAGACTCGGGATTTGAGGGTGCTTCCAGTGTGGGTCATCATGTAAAGATCCTGCACGAAAATATCCAATGGGTCAACAAACTGACCCACGGGTTAGTCCCGTGGACATGGGGTGAATTTTGCGGTTCCATCGCCGGGTGGTCAGCGACCCTCACCACACCGAGTTTCTAGGAGGTGTGGGATTCATATGGCATAGGTGGAGTGCATCATGAACGAGAAAGTTTCGAAATCCATTTCGGATGAACCTTTGCGAGGGTCGGCGATCCATATTGAGTGGATCGAGCGGGGGATCGCTCTGCTTACCATGACTCGACCTCGAGAGATGAACACCCTTTCTTTGGAGTTTTTGGAGCAGTTCAACGCGGCATTGGATTGGGCTGATGCACGGCCCACTCGCGCATTGGTCATTACAGGGCAAGACCGAGCGTTTTGCTGTGGGGCTCACTTGAAATACTTTGCTGGTGATGTGGCGCACATCAAGCAGCCATTGCAATCGCGAGATCAGTACTTCATGCGAATTGCGCAAACCTTTGATCGATTGGAGGAATTGAGGTTTCCCACCATCGCTGCGATCAACGGTTACGCCTTGGGCGGGGGTTTCGAGCTGGCACTTTCGTGCGACTTCAGAGTCATCAACGAAGCCACCAAGGTAGGTTTGCCAGAAACCAAGTTGGGGGCAATTGCGGGTGCAGGCGGAGTTCAGAAGCTTGCACACCATGTGGGGCGCTCGACCGCTCTCGACTGGATCCTCAGGGCCCGTCATGTGCCTGCGCCCGAAGCCGAGAAACACGGGCTCTTTTCGGCCGTGGTCCCTCAGGCGCAGTTGATGGAGACGGCGATGGATCTAGCCAAAGAGCTTAGAGCCTTGGCTCCCCAAGCCATTACACAATCCAAGCGCACGATCTACACCTGTCAAGAGGTCGATTTAAGAAGCGCCCGTCGCTATGGCATCGAA
>RGER01000409.1 GCA_009917815.1 Actinomycetota bacterium | reverse complement strand
CCGCGCGTGCACCGCATGGAGGGGGAGTTAAAAGTGTGCGACCCCTTGAAGGTCGACCACACGAGGCCAATGGAGAGCTGGCGGATACTCAAGATCATGGACGAGTTGGTCCGCGGATTTGAGATTCTTAAAAAGTACAAGCTCGCCGCCTCGTTTTTTGGATCTGCGCGATCGACACTGCGGGACCCGCGGATGTACGAAGATGCCGAGGAGCTGGCGCGACGCCTCGCCATCTCAAACTTTGCCATCATTACGGGCGGTGCGCATGGAATTATGGGTGCCGCATCTAAGGGTGCCTTTTCAGCAGGAGGGGAGTCAGTAGGGCTAAATATCAAGCTACCTTTTGAGCAGCTCAGCAACCCTTTCCTCACAGAAGAGATGATGTTCAACTACTTCTTTACGAGGCGTGTCATGCTGACCTTTGCTTCCGAAGTATATATTTTCTTCCCGGGAGGGTTTGGCACGCTGGACGAGTTTTTTGAAATCATCACGCTCGTGCAGACCAAGAAGATTAAGCGCATCCCTATCGTGCTCTACGGGAGAGACTTCTGGGCACCACTCCTCTCTCTGGTAGAAGATATGCTCTACAAAGTACAGCGCGCCATTGATGAGAGCGACCTCGACCTCGTGGTCATTGTTGACTCAGTTGACGAAGCGTACGAGGAAATACTGAAACGCGTAAAATGCTAAAATACGGCTCTATAGAGCTGTATTATCTATATTTAAGCATTATGCCTGCTTGACAAGGGGGTAGTCAAATGCTAGCATATGTATCAAGTCGCCATGTGGGCGGCTTTTTTTATTGCCTATGCTACCAGTCATTATTCTCCTCGCCGGCGCTGCAATGACGGCTCCCGTAGCCCTCACAGCCACCAGCGAGTTTGAGTTATCACGCAATCCTGAGACTATGGGTGCGTATGTCCGCGAGTACTTTGCGGACGAGCCCATCATGGCCGAGATCGCCAAGTGTGAATCGCGCTTCCGCCACCTTGCGCCTAACGGCGACATTATTCGAGGTAAGGTGAATAAGAGCGATATCGGCGTGATGCAGATAAACACCTACTACCACGAGGACACCGCCGAGGAACTTGGCATAGACTTGTACTCGCTTGACGGCAACCTTGCGTATGCGCGGTACCTACACGAGAAGGAGGGTACCAAGCCTTGGAA
>RGER01000408.1 GCA_009917815.1 Actinomycetota bacterium | reverse complement strand
AGTCCGCACAAGCGCTTCGTGTGTTTTGGCGATTGGTGTCTTTGATGGTGTTCATATTGGCCACCGTGCCATCATCGAAAAGGCCGTTGCGCAAGCGAAAGCTCTGGGAATTGATGCGGTTGCACTCACCTTTGATCCTCATCCAGCCGCCGTGTTAGCCCCAGGGCGAGAACCTCATCAACTCACAACACTTGATCATCGGGCACGCCTGCTCGAATCGCTCGGAGTTTCTGCGCTGGTCGCTTGGCCTTTTGATGTCGATTTTGCTGCGCTCACTCCTGCTGATTTCGAGAGAGATATTTTGCGAGATTACTTCCAAGCCGCCTCCGTGTGGGTGGGAGAGAACTTCACCTACGGGTATAAAGCAGCTGGCACTCCGGAAACACTTCGTCAATCTACTTTTCTCAATGGTGTAGAAATCAATACGGCAGCTCTTTACACCACGGGTTCGCAGATTGCGTCTTCAACGGTGATTCGACAAGAGATTGAGTCGGGTGATGTTTATCGTGCCTGGCAATTGCTACAACGGCCTCATGTGGTTGAGGGTGTGGTGGTCCATGGAGATGCGCGGGGGCGTGAGTTAGGTTTTCCCACCGCCAATTTTGCCTTTTCATATCAACCATCAATTCCAGCAGACGGCGTCTACGCCGGTTGGCTACACGCAGATGGAGAGAGTTGGCCGGCAGCGATCTCGATTGGCACCAACCCCACCTTTAATGGTGTTGATCGACGAGTGGAAGCGTATGCGCTAGGCCGCACTGACCTTGAGCTTTACGATAAACCGGCCGCGATATCCTTTGGGTGGAGATTGCGAGAGACGCTCAAGTTTGATGGCATCGATCCGCTCATCGTACAAATGAATGAGGACTGCGCACAGGCAGCAGAACTCACGAGAAGTTTTACCCCCACTTTTTAAAGCGAGCGACTTAGATCTCTGCGCGCTTTTTGCGCCGAAGCACAACATAGGCAAGTCCAGCGCCGAGGAGAAAAGCTCCACCGAGTGCAAAGAGCGCTTCCTCATCATGGAAGAGCCCGTGACGTTCAAAATCTTCATCACCATTGCGGTGCCGGCCGAAGTTCTCATCGCCCACGTGCGGCTGCTCACCCTTCTCTACTTCGGGCTGTGCAGGTGGTGCGGGGGCTGTGGCGGGAGCTGGCGCCATGGTGGAT
>RGER01000407.1 GCA_009917815.1 Actinomycetota bacterium | reverse complement strand
GGTGGGGGCGTTCGAACAGAACGTGGATGCATCAGAAGTGATGGCGGGGGATCGGGTTCGTATCTCTTGGGATCCGGCGCACACCTTTGCCCTCGATGCAAAGCAAGATGCCTATGCTGGCGATGTCCTCGCCGAAACAGAGTAAATCCCGTGACCAATAAGAAGTGGGTTCCCTACCTACTCCTGGCGCCAGGCGCGCTCTGGTTAGCGATCTTCTTCTTAACTCCGATGTTCAACCTCGGCGCCACCAGTCTTTACGATCCGAGCGGGTCGTTAGAGACCGGCTATGTCATGAATGGTCATGTAGGCAACTACGTCGATGCATTGAGCGAGTACTGGCCACAATTCCTCCGCTCTTTTATTTTTGCGGCCATCGCGACCGTGCTCGCACTCCTCATCGCTTACCCGCTTGCCTACGCGATTGCGCTTAAATCTGGGAAGTGGAAGAACATCCTCTTAGTACTCGTCATTGCACCCTTCTTCACATCTTTCTTGCTACGCACCCTTGCGTGGACAGCGATTCTTGGAGATAACTCAAGCTTTGTGCACTTCTTGCAGAACATCCACATCCTTCCTGAGGGCGGACGTATTTTAGCGACGCCTTTTGCGGTGGTGATGGGTCTTACCTATAACTTCCTGCCGTTTATGACTCTTCCACTCTTTACTAGTTTGGAAAAGGTTGATCCGCGGCTCATCGAAGCTGCTGGCGATCTCTACTCGAAGCCCTTCACTGGTTTTCGGCGAGTGGTGCTCCCGCTCTCGATGCCTGGGGTCGTAGCTGGCACGTTGCTTACCTTTATTCCTGCATCGGGTGACTACATCAATGCCCAACTTCTAGGTGGCATCAAGAACACCACCATGATTGGTAATGTCATTGATCGCGCATTCTTAGAACGCGGCGCTTACCCCACCGCCGCCGCGCTCTCCTTCGTACTCATGGCTGCCATCGTTATTTTGGTAGCCACATATGTGAAGCGCGCCGGCACTGACGAGTTGGTGTAGTGATGAATTGGATTCGTAAAAACATCATCATGATCGTTGGAATGTTGGTGTTGTTCTACATGTTCATCCCAGTATTCGTAGTTATTGCGCTTTCTTTCAATGAGCCAAAGTCGCGACTTACTTACACCTTCGATAAATTCACGTTCGACAACTGGTTGCATCCGTGTT
>RGER01000406.1 GCA_009917815.1 Actinomycetota bacterium | reverse complement strand
ATGAAGATCGCCAAGGAGTCATTGACGTCTTCCACGAAGGAGCAGAGGCTGCCGGCCTCGGTCGCCGATCGTTGATCAAGCGCACCCTGCTCGGCTCGATGGGTCTTGTAACTCTCACCCCCATCCTCTTCTTGCGCGATATGGGGCCGCTTCCTCGCAAAGAATTAGAGACGACCAACTGGGCTGCTGGACGCCGCCTCATCACAGATCCCGGTGGCGTCGTTCTCAAAGCCGCCGATCTCCAAGTAGGCGCGGTGGCTCACGTACTTCCAGAGATGCCAAAAGGTAACGAGGTCACTTTGAACGATCTGGTGAAGGACGCAGTAATTGTCGTTCGCCTTCGACCTGAAGATTTTCATCTTCCAGCGGATCGCAAAGATTGGGTACACGATGGGATCATCGCCTTCTCCAAGATTTGCTCTCATATGGGTTGTGCTGTGGGCCTGTACGAACAACAGACCCACCACTTGCTCTGCCCATGTCACCAATCAACTTTCGATGTTGAAACTGGCGCTCAAGTAATCTTCGGACCAGCCGCTCGCCCACTTCCACAGTTGGCGATTACGGTTGATTCAGAGGGCTATCTCGTCGCCAAGCAAGGCTTTACTGAGCCAGTCGGACCTAGCTTCTGGGAGCGTTCATAATGTCAGCAGGCAAGCGCATCGGTGGAAACATCGCTAATTTCGTAGACGAACGTACTGGTGCAGGACGCGCCCTCAAGAAGAACTTAGGGAAGGTCTTCCCTGACCATTGGTCCTTTATGCTGGGTGAAGTCGCGATGTATTCATTCATCATCTTGCTTCTCTCTGGAACCTTCCTCACCTTCTTCTTCGTCCCATCGCAGGAAGAGATCATCTATCAAGGAAATTACGCACCTCTCAGTGGTCTCTCTATGTCACAGGCGTATGCGTCCACGGTAGACATGTCCTTCGATGTGCGCGGCGGTATGTTGATGCGCCAAATTCATCACTGGGCAGCACTTATTTTCCTGGCCGCCATGGTGGTGCATATGATGCGGGTCTTCTTCACGGGCGCTTATCGCAAACCACGTGAATTTAACTGGATCATTGGCGTGGGTCTGCTTACCCTCGGCATCGTTGAAGGCTTCTTGGGTTACTCACTCCCCGACGACCTGCTCTCTGGCACTGGCATTCGCATCGCCGAAGCAAT
>RGER01000405.1 GCA_009917815.1 Actinomycetota bacterium | reverse complement strand
GGGTAAGGGATATGTAAACCCCGATAGTGAAATGCGCGCAGATCAGTATGAGTATGTGTGGCACAAAGACGAGCTTGGTCGCAGGTATCCCACCATAAAGGATACGGGCGGCAAAGTATGGAAAATAGCAAATCTACACATACATTGTAAACGGCTCGCAGATTTTAGCTCTTACAACCACAACCTGTGTTAGAGCAGCGGTTACATGCCTGTGACCCCGCGGTCACTTGTTGCCGTTCTTCATAGGAAGGGTAGTTAACCACACAGCCTGTAATAGAGCTACACGTGGAATAGTTACACGCGGGCTGTGTACTGAGAACTGTATTACGATAAAAGGAATATATGGCTTGTGCTTGTAGTTTACGTATTCTGTCACTCGAATCCATCCTAAAGATATACGACATTTTCTTTATACGAATGTGCGGTATATGGTTTTGTACGGGTCCCCCGCAACGGCGTGAGGAGGCATGTATGACTGCCTTACATGCGCGAGGACCCGAGGCTGCGCGCACGCTATATATCAAAGGAGTGGGGACGCTCGGGTTCACGCGCCTCGCTATCAATGGCCTGGATACCGCAGGAATGCAGCCCATGCGCAAGGAGGATTTGTCTTGGGTGTGTAACGGTGAGATTTATAACTGGCGGGCCTTGGCCGCCGAATACGGTATTCAGACTGTGTCGGGATCGGATTGCGAAGTGATAGGCGAGTTATACGAGATTTTCTGTAGGCGGGGTATTCCTTTAGAGGGATTCTTTCGCGCGCTCGATGGCGTATTCTCCATTATTATTGTGGACGAGGGGCGTCAGCAGATTATTGTGGCGCGCGACCCCTATGGAGTTCGGCCGTTGTATTCTGGTATCGCAAGAAATGGCCAGACGGCCTTTGCCTCGGAGATGAAGGCGCTCACCCCTATTTGTGCGGCGATAGAGGCGTTTCCTCCTGGGCAGTTTCTAAGGATTGAGATGGGTACGTCGGAGGTGTATGACGCTGCGCCGTATCATTCGATTCCATTTCTGAAGAGCCCGCTGTTTACGGCTGTGCCTGAGATGAGCGGCGTGGCAGTGGTCACTGCCTTGGAGGCCGCTGTGAAGAAGCGCATGATGACGGAGCGCCCTGTTGCGGCGCTACTCAGTGGTGGCGTTGATAGTAGCCTGATAGCGGCCTTGGTCGCAAAAGAGTTGCGCGCTGCTCGGGCGCCA
>RGER01000404.1 GCA_009917815.1 Actinomycetota bacterium | reverse complement strand
ATCCTCAGCCATTACGACGACACCTTGGGTGACTTCGCCCACACCGGCCTGCGCTGCGCAGGCCGCAACCCCATCGCACGCGGACAGCTGCGCTCTGCGGGCTTCGAGGTGGAGGTCACGGGGCGTCAGCACGACAGCCTGCGCAGGGCCGTCGTTCGGAAGGACGGGCAGCCAACAAGGATCGAGTGGGCGCAGGATTCCGCCTTCTGGCCAAGAGCCTTCTTGTTTCTGGGGATTTCCCAAAGAATTCTTGGTCTTCCTGCATAAGTTGGCTGGGGTGGATGTTGCCGAGGCGGCTACTACAGCCTAAGTAAAATTTGATCCATTGCGAACTGTGTAAAAGGAGGTCCCTTGGCTTGATATGCCATGTTCTGTCTGTCGTGGCGTAGGACATGTAAGCAGGAGGAATAATCCTTGTACCCTCAAACCTCCCGATCCAGTCACGCCAGATGCTCTTCGCAAACGCTATCTGCGTCTCTTGGAGTTTGAGAAGGCGAATATCGCGCAAGATACGGAAGATGGCTATAAGACACGGCGTTTAGGCCTTCCAGAACATATTAGCGAGAACATCATTAAATTCATCATCCAGAATCATCTGGGGGATCCCTCATGTACGTGGGGGTGTTTAGTAGGAGATTTATATTCAGACAAGTCGAAGGTGATTGAGTGCAAATCTTTCACGAGTGAGGGACCTACGTCGTTTGGTCCCACGCAGCCATGGAATGTGATTTATTTCCTGGATGCGCGCGGGTGGTTGACCAATGCTTTGGTCTTGTGGGAGATTTGCTTGCCGAATACTCACGAGATCTGGAAGAATATTAAGGTGAAGGAGGGCCAGACGAAGGATGAGCAGGGCGAGGAGGGGCGCCGGCCTCGGATTAACTGGGACGGCCTGTATCCGCAGATTCAGGAGCACTGCAAGAAGGTGTATGAGGGCACGTTTGAGGGAATCTTTCGCACCTAGTGTACCTCACTCCAATCCTAAAAATTTACGGCCAATTTTGCTTGTTATGAACATTCCTGCGCCGGCTGCGATCTGTATATAGAAAGTCTTACTTCTTTTTGTACATGTGAGTAAATAAATGGACATTGTGAAAAAGATTACAGCCGATATCCAAAATAGGAAGGTGAACGAATCCATTCTATTCTCTATCGATGTTTTTTATACACGTGAATCACCTAAACATACATATATATAAT
>RGER01000403.1 GCA_009917815.1 Actinomycetota bacterium | reverse complement strand
AGCAAGGAGCTCGGCTTCGTTCTTCACGAAGAGGTCAGACTCAACCTTGAAGAACGGAATCGCGTAGCGCTTGCCCTGCAGGTAACGCTCGCGTCCGGCTGAACGGAAATTCACAGCAGCTGCGGTTGACGGATGTTCAAAGTCCACAACCTTGATCAGCGTGTCGTGACGGGTAGAACGCTGAAGATCTGCGCGAGTCACAGACTCGGGTGGCAGGATCTTACGAGCGAACGAATGTTCACGCAGGAACGAACGGACATAAGCCTGTCCAGCCTGCGCAGTCTTAACCTGGCCGTCCTGAGTGTCCATGCGCTCAACGAACAGGTTATTAAATGTAACGGCTTCATCATTAAAAGACATTTGCTTCCTCCTCCTTGGGTTAGCTTGTGGCTAGCCGTGGTTATCGATTTAGAACCAGAATCTCCATGACGCCCTGTGCGTCAGGAGCGGTGTAAACACGGCAGAGAACGGCATCGCCGGTGTCTGCAGCGCACGGAACTGATCCACCCTTCACGGTCAAGTTCTGACCGGCAGTGTAGCTGCCAGCTGCAAACTTGGTCGTGCGATAGATGAACCCGCCACCAACTAGAATGGTTGCCTTCCCGGTAGCCTTGGAATCAAGCTGGTCGTTTCCAACCCAGACAGGATAGGTCGATGCAGAAGCAGAAGCTCCAGGAGCTTCCAGTCCGTTTGCACCCTTAACCACCCAGTCACCAGCTTCGCAGCCAGCAGCAGCCAAAGCTGCAATCATTTGCTCATCCTTGGCCTTGATGTGTTCAATGCCCTTGATGATGTCGAACCGACGGTCCTCCTTACGGAGGTCTTCGGCAATCGGAGCAATAAGTTCGTTAGCCATTTTTCTTTCTCCTTTACTCGTTTACTAACTCACCCGTCAGAACGAAATGCTCTAGCGGATTGTTAATCTTAGTTTTGTGCTCTCCCACCAACTCACCTTCGACGCGACGAGAGCCCCCATAACCGCGTTCTAAAGCCTTCTCAATTACATCGAGGTCCTCAGTCACAAGACCGGCGACCTTTTCTAGAAACTCGTCATGAGACCTAAAAGGCTCACAAATACCCAACTCAACTTCCCGGAAGGCAAGTTTCTGGGCGCGCTTTTCTAGCTCGTGATTTTGAGCAAGCTTTTCAAACTTGATTCTTTCTTCGTGCTCGCGCTTCAAGAGAGCGGCGGCCTGTTTT
>RGER01000402.1 GCA_009917815.1 Actinomycetota bacterium | reverse complement strand
CGGCGGCCATCATCAAAATGAAACCGACAAGGGCGGGCAACATCCAGGAGTACGTGGTGACCATACTCCAGAACTCTTTATAGACCGGAATTCCGTCATTTCCTGAGTAGCCAAGAACTACAAGAATCACGTGGAGCAAAATTAAATAGAGCGACCAGGGGCCGAGTTTGCGATGCCAGGTGACCATGCGATCGTGCCCGACGGAGCGCTCCACCCAGGGAATGCGAGCCACGAGCAGGAGCCCGACCAAGACCAGGTAGGTGCCGATGAGGGCGGCAAAGCGGGAAGCGATGGTAATGAGCCCTGAACTCTTGTGGAGATCCTCGGCGGTCAGCGAGATGACTTCGAGGGCAATGGTGAGCCCGAGACCGAGACCGACCAGAAGAGCTGCGCTATCCCCAGCTCGATTAAAGCGCTTGACCGACTTCCGGCTCATACTCACCTCCAGTTACGTTCACATTTACGCTCACGTTTGCGCTCCCATTTACGCTCAGAGTCTCAAGGTTCAACCTGTGAAATCCCTGGGATGTCTCTCTACGCCCCGTGCGGATCTAAGGTTGCCCAATGGAACCGAACCGAAACCCAGTTCGCTTTGTAGCACCCATAGTAGATCGTGTTACTACTCGAGCATGGCTCTACTGGGTGGTGGCTGCGGTCGCCTATCTCATCGCGGTCCATCAACGCTCATCTTTTGGGGTCGCTTCTCTTGATGCTGCCCATCGCTTCCACGTGGGTCCAGCACTTCTCAGCCTCTTCCCCGTGGTGCAAATCATTGCTTATTCAACGGCCCAGATTCCGGTGGGTGTGGCGCTCGATCATTTTGGGCCACGTCGAATGATCACCACTGGCGCATTCG
Organism: Actinomycetota bacterium; assembly: GCA_009917815.1. Taxonomy (GTDB): domain Bacteria; phylum Actinomycetota; class Actinomycetes; order Nanopelagicales; family Nanopelagicaceae. Next base: position 346 of record RGER01000402.1, on the reverse strand, counting down.
TCATGGGTATTGGACAACTACTTCTGGCCTTTACCAACCTCTATCCCCTCGCACTTGTGGGGCGCACCATCGTCGGCCTAGGCGATGCAATGACATTTATTTCAGTACTACGAGTCACTACATCGTGGTTCCCACCCTCCAGAAACGCAATGATGACCCAGATCATTGGATTACTTGGCTGGATTGGGCAGTTACTCTCGGCAATTCCATTTGCCTTCATTCTTCGCCATCAGAGTTGGACGTTCTCGTTCTCAATTCTGACACTGACGTCTGTCATTGTGGGAACGTTCTCATATCTCATTATCCGCGATCAAAATCCAGAACTGCTTATCAATAGTTGGCCCAC
>RGER01000401.1 GCA_009917815.1 Actinomycetota bacterium | reverse complement strand
TCCAAAGACCAAGAGAAGGTCGAGCGAGTTCGGTGCGAGAAAGACGTTGGGCGTGATGAGGACACCCGCCAAGGCACCCGCACTCCCTGCAAAGCTCCACCCGACCGTACGCACTCTCCCAGTTCGCACCCCAGCGAGTTGCGCCACCTCACTACCAAAGGCCGCCGCCCGCATCGCAAGACCCAGACCGGTGCGCTGAAAGATGAAACCAAAGGCGACCATCACGGCGAGCACAATGGCCACAATAAAGATGTCGAAAGGCGAGAATGGAATCCTAGAGCCGGCAATCGAAATAGCATCCGTGGAAAAAGCGGCGGGATATTTACGGAACTCGCCGCCCCAGAAAATGCCCACTACCCCTTGAATGATCGCAAGGAGCCCTAGCGTTCCGATCACCGGAGCCACTGCTGCCTCTGGCCCAGTGCCCGAATGTCGCGAGAGGGGCCGCACCATCAGTAGGTCTACTAATCCACCTACGATTCCTCCGGCAATCACCGCCACGATCAGCGCAATCCAGTAAGAAGAGGTAAGCCGGTGGATTTCTAAACCAATGTAAGTGGAGAGCACCGCTTGGCCGGCCTGCGCAAAATTTACGACTCGAGTACTGCGCCACACCAAGATCAAAGCAAGCGCCATGAGTGCATAGATCGCGCCGAAGCTGACGCCAAGAATAAGGGTGTCAATGAATTGTTGCATCAGTACCCCAGGTAAGCATGTCGCAGGGATTCGTCAGAGGCGATGTCGGTGGCACTTCCACTCACAACAATCTTTCCCAGCGAAAGGACCACCGCGTGATTGGCAATCCCCAGCGCACTCACTGCGTTCTGCTCCACCAAAACCACAGTGAGGCCCGTCGCTTTACGCATCGTGTCGATCGTGTGAAAAATCTGCTCGATCACGATCGGTGCTAAGCCAAGTGAAGGCTCATCGAGGAGTAAGAGTTGTGGACGGGCCATTAAGGCACGGCCGATAGCCAGCATCTGACGCTCTCCTCCAGAGAGTGAATCTGCGCCTTGTTTGAGACGTTCGCCTAATCGCGGAAAGAGATCGAGTACTTCGCTCTTGGTAACTGCGACATCCGGATCTTTCCCACGCCAGAGCGCGCCCAATGTCAGATTCTCTTCTACGGAGAGTTCCGCAATTACTGAACGTCCTTCGGGCACATGCGCCACACCGTGACGGACAATCTCTGAAGTGGGAAGTTTGAGTAAAT
>RGER01000041.1 GCA_009917815.1 Actinomycetota bacterium | reverse complement strand
CCACGGCACACTCATCATTAATACCTTGAGTGAGTTGCAAAGCCCACTCGGTAGAAAGATGCGGCGGCGCGGCAAAGGCCACTACTAGGGCGCGAGTCACACCGCCCATAGCAGCGATATCAGCCAAATTAGCCGCTGCACATTTACGACCGATCTCGTAGGCACTCGACCAATCGGTACGAAAGTGCACGCCCTCCACTGCCATATCAGTAGTGATGAGAACTTTTCCGGACGAGACCGCGACAAAGGCCGCATCATCACCGATTCCGATCTCTACTCCTGCGCCCACGCGCGTGGCCAGAGTAATCGCCGCAATCAGCCCGAACTCTCCCACCTCGCCGAGGCTACTCATCGCGCACTCCAGCCGTTACGCTCCTGGCAGAGGAGGCACCCCATCGTCTCCGAGTGAGAGGAGTGATCATGTCCACCGTGCACGCTTACATCCTGATCCAGACCGAGGTCGGCAAGTCGGCTGAAGTGGCAGATGCCATTCGTCAGCTCCCCGGCATCACTCTCGCCGAAGATGTCACCGGTCCCTACGACGTGATCGTGCGCTCTGAAGCTACCGACATGAACGAGCTTGGCCGACAAGTGGTTGCGAAAGTACAAGCAGTGCCGGGAATTACTCGCACGCTTACTTGCCCCGTGGTGCATTTCTAATCGCTATCGCAAAATCGTTGTTGGGCGCGCGAGCGCTTCATCAATCAAGATCGAAATAAGTTCTGCATAAGAGACTCCACTTGCATCCCACAAACGTGGATACATCGACGTGGGCGTAAATCCAGGCATAGTATTCACTTCGTTTATGAGTGGACCTTCAGCGGTCAAGAAGAAATCAACCCGAGCCAAACCTTCGCAGCCAAGTGCGATAAAGGCTTCCTGCGCCATCGATTGAATCTCTTTAACTAAAGGACTGTCGAGTTCTGCTGGGATGGTAAGAGTAGTGCCGTCGTCAAAATACTTGGCAGCATAATCGTAAAATTCGTATTTACTGTCTACCAAAATTTCGCCTGGAATCGAAACCATAATTTCGCCTTGAGCATTTTGAAGGACTGCACATTCGACTTCGCGGCCAATGACACCTTCTTCAACAATGATGCGCGCATCGTGTTCGCCTGCAGCGGCGATTGCATCTCCAAGTTCGGCTGCGCTCTTCACTTTTGAAATACCTTGGCTCGATCCTGCGCGCGAAGGTTTAACAAATACTGGAAGAGGAAGGTGCTCGGTGATTTCACTCTCAATGCCGACGGGGTCGAGCACCCAATCTGCAAAACGGAAAGATACGTGGTCTGGGGTGGGGAGCTCGGCAGAAGTGAGCAGTTGCTTCATTGCTGACTTTTCCATAGAAGCCGCTGATGCCAGCACGCCAGACCCGACGTAGCGCATTTTCGCGCTTTCCATTAATCCTTGAATGGCTCCATCTTCACCGTAGGCACCGTGGAGTAGTGGAAAGACCACATCGAATCCGTCTAAAAGTGCCGGACCTGCAAGCGCACTATGTGTGGCATCTGTGATCTCCGGCAAGAGATCTCCACGAAGATCAAAATCTGGGTTTTCCATCACGCGCCAGCCGCCATCGCGAGTAATTCCAAGTACTGTCACGTCAAATCGATCCCGGTCGATGGCGGCGAGCACGCTACCGGTGGAAACGCAGGAGATACCGTGCTCGCTACTTTGACCGCCACATATGAGGGCTACGCGTACTCGAGGCATGAGATGACAGTACCCGAATGGGCTCGCAAGTCGCCCAATAGTGGATACTTACTCCATGAGTGATTCCACAAACAAATCCGTCCATATCGAGACTACGGTGGTGCACGCAGGTCGACCTCCGCGAGTGGCCGGTGCACCTGTCAACCCCACCATCTCGCTCTCTTCCACCTACATTGCCGGTCCAGAAGAGAATCCACCGCTCTATGCGTATGCCCGCGAACACCATGAAACTGGTCGCGCCTTCGAGGAAGCACTCGGTGAATTAGAAGGTGGACGCGCCTTGGCTTATGGCTCTGGCATGGCAGCTACCACCACAGTCATGGGACTGGTTCCCGTCGGCGGCATCGTCGTAGTTCCTCGCATCGCCTATACAGGCGCCCTCAATGTTGCGCGCACTAAAGAAGAGCGCGGAGAGATCATCCGTCGCCCCATCGATACGAGCAATCTTGCAGAGATCGAGAAGGCGGTCGAGGGCGCACACATGCTCTGGCTTGAAACGCCTACCAATCCGACCCTTGCCATCACGGATATCACCCGCGCTGCTGCGATCGCACATGCGGCCGGTGCGATGGTGGTCGTCGACTCGACTTTTGCGACTCCCATGCTCACAAATCCTCTTTCACTCGGCGCCGACATCGTGATCCACTCGGTTACTAAGTGGATTGCCGGTCACTCAGATCTCCTAATGGGTGCAACTGTCGTAAAAGAGGAAGTGCTTTACGACAAACTCCAACATGCAAGAGTCCTCAATGGTGCGGTGATCGCTCCATTCGAAGCATGGCTCGCTCTTCGCGGAATGCGCACATTAGCGATTCGCGTAAAGGAGGCGTGCAGTAGCGCAGAACTTTTGGCCACTCGTCTCTCCGAACACCCTGCCGTTTCTCGAGTTTCCTACCCTGGACTCTCTAGCCACCCACAACATGAATTAGCAAAAATTCAGATGCACGGGCGCTTTGGTTCCATCATTGCGATTGAACTACATGGCGGGAAAAATGCCGCGATCAAACTCTGTGACGCTACCAAAATCTGGATGCATGGAACGAGTATCGGCGGCGTGGAATCCCTCCTGGAACGTCGCCGTCGTTGGAAATCTGAATCGCCAGAGGTAGATGACTCCCTCATTCGACTCAGTGTGGGAATTGAAAACGTAGAAGATCTCTGGAGCGATCTAGAAAGTGCTCTCAACGCTCTTTAACGACGGGTTAACTACTCTGCGCGCTTTTCACGTGACATCAATATGCGTACCGCCTCAGTCGGCGTCAGCGCGCCTTCGATCACACCAACTACCGCTTCTGTAATAGGCATCGTCTCGCCATGGCGAATCGCCAGTTCAAGAAGTGGTCGTGCGCTCTTGACTGCTTCAGCCGTCGTGGAAGTTGCCTCTATCGCTTGGGCGAGTGTCAACCCCATTCCGAGCCGTTCGCCGAAAGTGCGGTTGCGTGAAAGTGGTGAGGAACAGGTGGCAACCAAATCTCCAAGTCCCGCTAGCCCCGAAAAAGTAGCATCGTCTGCGCCCATGGCTACTCCGAGACGAGTGATCTCTGCCAAACCTCGCGTGATCACGGTCGCTTGGGTGTTATCGCCCATCCCCAGCCCCACAGCCATTCCCACGGTTAAGGCAATGATGTTCTTGCCGACCCCCGCAATCTCGCAACCCACGACATCACTTGACGTGTACGGGCGAAAATATGGCGCACTTGTAAGCGATTGCAAGAGCAATGCACTCTGCTCTGAAGTTGACGCTACAACTCCGGCCGCTGGTTGACGCGCGATGATTTCGCCAGCCAAGTTAGGGCCGGTCACCAGCGCAAATCTATCCGCTTGGTGACCCCACTCTTGCGCAACAAGTTCGCTCACCCGCAGTGAGGACGACATTTCTAATCCTTTGAGCAGACTCACCACTAGAGAGTTTCTTGAAATAGATGGTTTCCATACCTGAAGGTTGCTCCGCAAAGCTTGCGTGGGCACTGCGAGTACCACAACATCCGCACTAAGCGCCATTGCGGCATCGTGGGTGGCAGTAATCGATTCCGAGAGCGCGATTCCAGCGTGGAACTTGGAGTTGCGATGGTGCGAATTAATTTCGTCGACGACAACCGTATCTCTACCCCAAAGGGTGACTTGATTCCCAGCATCTGCCACCACCTGAGCAAAGGCAGTACCCCAAGAGCCGGCTCCGAGAACAGAGATAGAAGTCATCGCTTCTTCTTCTTGAAATTACCAGTGCGCGGAAGATCTGACTTGCGAATGTCGAATCTCTCGGCGGGCGCCTTCTCTCCACGAATCTGCGCCCCACTGGGCTACCGGAATCAATGGCACACCCGTTTCAAGTGCGATGCGAGCTACTCCGGTTTTTCCAGTCATCGGCCAGTGGTGGGGGTCACGCGTCAAAGTGGCCTCGGGATAGACGCCTAAGAGTTCTCCGTTATTGACCGCCTCTACCGCGGCGATATACGCGGCATGAGCACCATCGCTCTCCCGGAAGACGGGAATCTGACCAGCGCCGCGAATAATCCGACCCACAATAGGAACCGAGAAGAGACCCGACTTCGCCAGGAAGCGACCCGGCCGGCCATTATCAAAGAGATAGTGCGCAAAGACCAAAGGATCAGCATGAGAGATGTGGTTGACGGCCACGATCACCCCGCCCCGCTGAGGAATATTCTCAAATCCGCGCCAATCCCGCTTCGTGATCGCAAAGAGCAGGGGGCGAAGAATCAGAGCAGCGAGGCGATAGTAAGGACCGACCTTGACGCGTACAGCCATCCCCAGAGCCTAGCCATAGGATCACCTCTATGGCTTCCCCTTGGACCGCAATCGTGCCTTTCAAAGGCTCAATGGCCGCCAAGTCCCGTCTCCACGCCCTCTATGGGGTAGATGGTGAAGATTGGGCCCGCGCCTTCCTCGCAGACATCATCGAATCTCTGCGCGCCACAACCGAGATCGGAAGAATTCTGTTGATCAGCGGTGATCCAGAAATATCAGCTCATTTCGAAGGAGTGGAAACGATCCGCGACAGATCTGCAGGTCTCAACGAAGCAATTTCCTTGGGAGTAGCGGCAACTTCTGGACCCACGATTGTCATCCCAGCAGATCTAGCCACCCTCACTCCGGGCGACCTCTCGTCCTTACTCGGAGAGGCTTCTTCCACTCCCTTTGGCTTTGTACGTGATGCTTCCGGTGACGGTACTGCACTCCTCTTTGCACACTCTGCAGATCAACTACTTCCACGATTCGGGAGTGATTCTGCAGCCGCCCACCTTGCTAGTGGCGCCTTAGAAGTTCGTGCTCCACTCACACTTCGGCTGGATATCGACGACGCAATTTCTCTTGTTGCAGCAAGCAGTGGCCTCGGCGTGCATGCCAAACGCTTACTTGCTCTTGCAAAAAATTTCCCTAGCAACGAATAGCCCAAAGTAACGAATGGCGAAGTGAACAAATAGCAGAAGGGGCCACGCGCAATGCGTGACCCCTTCTCTAAAAGAGAGCGTGAATTAACGCTTCTTTGCAGCCTTCTTTACAGCCTTGCGAGGAGCAGCCTTCTTTGCAGCCTTGCGAGGAGCAGCCTTCTTAGCGGCCTTCTTAGGAGCAGCCTTCTTTGCAGCCTTTTTAGGAGCAGCCTTCTTAGCAGCAGGCTTCTTTGCGGCTGGCTTTACAGCAGCAGCAACCTTGCGCTTGCCAGAAACTTCTTCTTTGAATTGCATTGCAGGCTTGAACTTAGGAACTGCGGTTGCCTTCACCTTGACGGTGGCACCGGTCGCTGGGTTACGCGCCGTGCGGGCCTTGCGGATTACCTTGTCGAAGTTACCGAAACCAGCAATGGCAACTTTCTCGCCAGCAACAACTGTGCGAACGATGGTGTCGATTACTGCTTCTACTGCCTTCGTTGCTTCCTTCTTACTTCCTTCGAAGTGAGCCGAAAGAGCATCAATGAGCTCTGCCTTATTCACGAATTCCCCTTAATTATTCTGTTTCCGGGTTCCCGGAACGCCCATAACATAAGGCTTTTTCACGAGCGTGTCCAAAACCGAAACGCCGAAACCCCTTATTTTCTAGGGTTTTTCAAACTCTGAAGGGTTACTCGAGAGTTTATATAAATGTGACGCCTTACACTTTTGCCGGCAAAGTGGCGGGCTTATAAGCCGGCCGCGCCTTCTCAAAATCATCAATTGCATCAACGTGGCGCAGGGTAAGACCGATGTCGTCGAGACCTTCCATGAGGCGCCAACGCGTGTAATCGTCGATCTCAAAACCGACGGTCGTAGTGGCATAACGGACTTGACGCGCCTCGAGATCGACCGTGATTTCAGTGCTCGGGTCACTTTCAACTGCTGCCCAGATGGCTTCAACATCGCTCTGCGGGAGCACCACGGTAAGGAGACCACCTTTGAGAGAGTTCCCTCGGAAGATATCGGCGAAGCGGCTCGATATGACGGCGCGGAAACCGTAATTCTGCAACGCCCAGACCGCGTGTTCGCGAGAGGAACCTGTGCCGAAATCCGCGCCGGCCACCAATACTGTGCCGTGAGCGAACTCTGGCTTATTGAGTACAAACTCTGGATCTTGGCGCCAGGCCGAGAAGAGACCCTCCTCGAAACCATTGCGGGTGATCTTCTTGAGCCAGACAGCAGGGATGATTTGATCGGTATCAACATTGCTGCGGCGGAGCGGGACACCGGTCCCGGTGTGGCTAATGAACTTCTCCATGACTACGCCCCCACTTTCGCTGAATCGAGATCTGCCGGAGAAGAGAGGGTTCCGCGCAGCGCAGTCGCGGCGGCAACGAGGGGACTCACTAGGTGAGTACGTCCACCCTTTCCTTGGCGTCCTTCGAAGTTGCGATTGCTGGTGGAGGCGCTGCGCTCCCCCACCGCCAATTGATCAGGATTCATTCCCAAACACATTGAGCAACCGGCTTGGCGCCATTCGGCACCGGCATCAAGGAATACCTTGTCGAGCCCTTCAGCTTCGGCTTGTAGACGAACTTTTGCAGAACCTGGAACAACGAGCATCCGAAGTGTGGGAGCAATCTTTTTGCCCTTAAGGATTTCGGCAGAGGCGCGCAGATCTTCGATACGACCATTGGTACAGGAGCCCAGGAACACAGTGTCGATTTTGATGTCACGCAGTGGCGTGCCCGCAGTGAGTCCCATGTACTCAAGCGCGCGCGATGCAGCATTGCGCTCTTCTGGATCGGAGTATTCATTGGGATTCGGAACATTTGCGGTAAGCGGAAGTCCTTGGCCGGGATTTGTTCCCCAAGTGACGAAGGGAGCGAGTTCATCAGCGTTCAAGATCACTTCGGCATCGAACTTGGCCTCTGGATCGCTCTGCAAAGTACTCCAGTAAGCCACCGCAGCATCCCAGTCTGCGCCCTGAGGCGCGTGGGGGCGGGACTTGAGGTATTCAAAAGTCGTCTCATCAGGAGCAATCATTCCGGCGCGCGCACCGGCTTCGATGCTCATGTTGCATACCGTCATGCGTCCTTCCATAGAAAGCGTGCGAATTGCTTCACCGCGATATTCAAGGACGTAACCCTGCCCACCGCCAGTTCCAATCTTTGCGATGACCGCAAGGATGATGTCTTTCGAAGTAACGCCCGGCTTTAACTTGCCATTCACCGTAATGGCCATTGTCTTAAATTTCTTGAGCGGCAGAGTTTGAGTCGCCATCACATGCTCGACTTCGCTGGTGCCAATGCCGAATGCCAATGCACCGAAGGCGCCGTGTGTAGAAGTGTGAGAGTCTCCGCAGACAACCGTCATACCTGGTTGAGTCAGACCGAGCTGTGGTCCTACAACGTGCACGATTCCCTGGTCCGCATCTCCGAGAGAGTGGAGACGAATACCAAACTCAGCAGCGTTATTACGAAGCGCATCGATCTGTGCGCGCGAGACCAAGTCTGCGATCGGCTTATCAATATCGATTGTGGGAGTGTTGTGATCTTCCGTGGCGATCGTGAGATCGGGGCGACGGACTCTGCGGCCAGCAAGGCGTAATCCGTCGAAGGCCTGCGCGCTGGTCACTTCATGCAAAAGATGCAAATCAATGTAGAGAAGGTCAGGTTCGCCATCTGCGCTGCGCACCAAATGATCGCGCCAGACTTTCTCTGCGAGAGTAAGAGCCATTGTGAGTCCCTTTCGCTGCCCACTTGCGTCTCAAATAGTGATACGCAAGTATTAGATCGTGGACAACATTAGTGGAGTCGGAGTTCTCGACAAAGTCGCGCAAGTCTTGAATGCACTCGAGGCTGGACCGCAGAATTTGGCGGGCTTGGTGAGCGCCACCGGCATCTCCCGCCCGACCGCACATCGGTTGGCCCTGGCGCTAGAAGACCATCGCATGGTGAGTAGGGATATCCAGGGGCGTTTTGTTCTCGGACCGAGATTTATTGAATTGGCCGGTGCAGCTGGCGAAGATCGCCTCGTCGCGGTGGCTACTCCTGCCCTCGCCCTTCTGCGCGACGCCACCGGTGAGAGCGCGCAGCTCTATCGCCGGCAGGGTGAACACCGCATCTGTATTGCCGCAGCCGAACGCGTCAGTGGTTTACGCGACTCCGTTCCGATTGGCTCTCTCCTCACGATGCACGCAGGATCTGCTGCACAAGTCTTACTGGCGTGGGAAGACGCCTCGCGTATTAATCAAGGAACAACGGGTGCACGCTTTACGGCAGCTCGCCTAGAAGCAGTACGTCGTCAAGGATGGTCAGAGAGCGTAGGCGAACGTGAAGCTGGAGTCGCCAGTGTTTCTGCACCAGTACGTGGCCCACATAATCGCGTGATTGCCGCCGTGAGTGTGAGTGGACCCCTAGAACGACTCGGTCGCCGGCCGGGTCGGCTTCATGCGGCCGCAGTTGTAGCAACTGCGGAACGAATTTCGGCGGCGCTGAAACAATCCAGTTAATAATTACTTGAGCGAGAGGTGCTAGTCAGCGCCGGTTTCCATGGCGGCGCGATCGAGGGATTCGCCTTTGTGCTTGGGGAGATTGGCCGATGCGATGGCGTGAGCGCCGCCGTGCTCGAGCTTTCCGACCAGACGGAATTGTCCATCACCGAGTTGCCCTTGCGCGGTGTACATCTCGAGCTTTGCACGAGTATCTGCAATATCAAGATTGCGCATGGTGAGTTGACCAATGCGATCGACCGGACCGAACGCGGCATCTTCCGTGCGTTCCATCGAAAGCTTGTCGGGGTGATAGCTCAACGCTGGGCCACTCGTGTTAATGATCGAATAATCATCGCCACGACGCAGGCGGAGTGTGACTTCGCCAGTAATGGCAGATGCCACCCAACGTTGCAGAGATTCGCGAAGCATGAGCGCTTGCGGATCTAGCCAGCGACCTTCATAGAGCAGACGACCTAAACGACGACCTTCAGCATGGTAATTCGCAACGGTATCTTCATTATGAATTCCGCTCAGCAAACGCTCGTAGGCGATAAAGAGCAAGGCCATACCGGGTGCTTCGTAAATTCCGCGACTCTTCGCTTCGATTATGCGGTTCTCAATTTGGTCGGCCATCCCCAGGCCGTGGCGACCACCAATAGCGTTCGCCTCGTGCATGAGATCGACCACAGACTCAAACGACTGACCGTTGATAGAAACCGGTCGACCCTGAACAAAGTTGATAACGACATCTTCTGAGGGAATCGATACTTTCTCGTCCCAGAAGCGCACTCCCATGATGGGTTCGACCAATTCAATCGACGCATCGAGGTGTTCTAGGCGCTTAGCTTCGTGGGTGGCACCCAAAATATTTGCGTCCGTAGAGTAGGCCTTCTCAACACTGTCGCGGTAAGGAAGTCCTTGCGCACTCATCCACTCTGACATCTCTTTACGTCCACCGAGTTCTGCGACGAAGTCGGCGTCAAGCCACGGCTTATAGATACGCAAACTTGGATTAGCTAATAACCCATAACGATAGAAGCGCTCGATGTCGTTCCCCTTATAGGTAGAACCATCGCCCCAAATCGATACGCCATCTTCGAGCATCGCGCGCACCAGCAAAGTGCCAGTGACCGCTCGACCGAGTGGGGTGGTATTGAAGTACTGCTTACCACCTGAGCGAATATGGAAGGCACCGCACGCGATCGCCGCTAATCCCTCTTCAACGAGGGCAACCTTGCAATCCACTAAACGAGAAAGCTCAGCGCCATACTGCTTGGCGCGCCCTGGCACCGAGTCGATATCTGGCTCGTCGTATTGTCCAAGATCTGCGGTGTAGGTATACGGAACGGCACCTTTCGCGCGCATCCAGGCGACAGCGACCGAAGTATCGAGCCCGCCAGAGAAGGCGATGCCGACGCTTTCACCGACCGGTAAAGATGCAAGGACTTTAGACATGCCCCTAGCCTAACGGACGGTTTCGATCTCCATGGATTCTCGCCAGCGCGGTGAGGTGGTGCGCGGCGGATGAATGGTCGCATTGAGCACGATCATGTGCGGATGGCCAGCAACATTGCGATCATGGCCCACTGCGAGCGCCTCACCCAATTGGTCAAGCGACCCAATATCTGTAAATGAAATGCCAAAGGCCGCTGCCAGGATGGCCCAATCGGGTGTCACTAGATCCACACCGCGTTCTGCATGACCGAAAACTTGTTGATCGAATCGAAGCATTCCGTATCCACCATCATCGACCACAAAGAGCGTCATAGGAATCTGCTCTTGTACCAACGTTGCTAATTCGCCGAGTGCAAACATGATTCCGCCATCGCCACAGATCGAAAGCGTGGGCGCATTAAATGCGGCGCCGATAGCTGCTGGAAATCCAAAACCTAAAGTGCCCCAGCCGACGGGGTATGCCAGACGTCGTGGGCGTGGTTGCTCCCCATACCCAGCAAACCAGTACCCCGCTGTTGTCATATCGCACACAACGTTGGCACTTGCTGGCCAGGATTTTTCAATTTCGTTGACTATGCCCAAACCGATGGTGGCGCGCTCATCACGTGAGAGACGTTCGCGCATCGCGCGACCCGCCTGCGAGGGGTGCGACACCCACCTACTTTTCACATCGATGAGTGCTGTGAGCGCGGAAAGTTCACGCAGTGATGCATGAACCACATGCGCACCTGGCAAGTTCGTACTTACCGGTTCAAGTGAATGGTTAATCGCAATAACGCTTGCAGGAATGGGCATCTGCCAATTGCGCGTATTCATGCCATCGAAATCTGATCCCAAAACCACTAAGAGATCAGCATCGACTGCTATTTGGTGAACCTCTGGCTCATGAATGGGGCCGCCAGCAAGGAGTTCGTGTCCACTCAGCGCACCCCGTCCAGCAAATGAAGTAACGATCGGTGCCGCCACTTTGTGGGCGAACTCTGCGAGCACACTTTGATCCATCCCTGCGGCCCCGCCACCAAGCCAGAGCAGTGGTTTCTTTGCTGCGTTGATCATGGATGCCGCCTGCGCAAAATCTGCCTGCAAGTTTTCGACCTCGATGAGCGGCAACGGCACCTCGCCCGTGACCGGAGCGCCGAGCACATCGGAAGGCATTCCGATGTAGGCAGCCACCTCGCCTCGACGTTGAGCAAAGTGGAGCACTCGGTCCAGAGCGTCGAGCGCTGCACTTGCTGTAGTGGTGGAGAACGAGAGGATCGTGCCGTCCTCATCCTTAGAAGCAAGAGGCGCAAAGAGCGCGCTCTGATCTGCCATCTCATGGAGGATGCCGCGACTCACGCCGGGCATGCGAAGCGCGGTGGACACTTCCGACGCCAATACGATCACTTGGGAGTGGCTCACGGCGCTCTCGCCAAAGGCCGCCACGACGTTGGCTGCGCCCGGCCCAGTGGTCGTGATCGCTACCCCCAGGCCACCACTGACTCGAGCCAAACCATCGGCTGCATACCCTGCCGTCTGTTCATGGCGCACCCCCACGATCGTGGGAACCTCCCCGCTCGCTTCCCAAAAGGCGAGATTATGGACCCCCGGCAAGCCGAAGACGTGGGTAACCCCCGCCGCCGCAAGGCGCTCGAGAATGGCTTGGGCGAGGGTGGTGGTGGCAGAAGACATAGCGCTAGCGTCTCACATTTGCGCGTAGGATCGAGCCGTGACCTACCTATCCCAGAACCCAGCCAATTTTTCCGAAACCGTCGCCTCCTTTGAGCTCGCCTCAGTCAACGACATTGTGAAAG
>RGER01000005.1 GCA_009917815.1 Actinomycetota bacterium | reverse complement strand
ACTCAACGGTGTGGAGGTAAAGAGAGAACCTTTCAACACGCACTACATTCCAGAGGATCGAATTACCTGTACAAATCCTGAAGCTATCTTCGGCAATCCGACGCCTGCTCCTAAGCCAAAAGTAAAAGCAACTCCCACACCCACGCCCACACCCACGCCGACACCGACCGCGAGTGCTAGCGCTTCTCCCACACCTGCCCAGTAGCGGTATCGCGCACTTCAATTCCTAGGTCCGAAAGTTTATTTCGTAACTCATCGGCGATCGTCCATTGCCCGTTTTGGCGGGCGCTCTCACGTTCGGCAAGAAGTGTCTCTATTTCGACGGAACTTACTTGCTCTGGCAATCGATCGAGATCAAGCCCGAGGAAGTCATCAAAGAAGTCGAAAATAATCGCTCGTTGATCCGGTGGTGTTGACTCATCCTTTTCAATTTTCCGAAGGAGCTGAATGAGCCCGGGCGTGTTGAGATCCTCCTGCAATAATTCCAGGCCCTGTGTGAGCCAATCTTGGGTGGCTTCGCTGATCGTTGGATCGATGCTCCGCCACTGCGCTAGGTGTGAACGCCATCGCGTTATTGTCTTGTGTGCGGCCGAGATAGCAGCCCATGAGAGGTCGAGTTGAGTGCGATATCGCGCCTCTAGAAATGAAAGACGTAAAGCGAGTGGATCCAGGCCGCGTTCAATGAGATCGCTGACAAGCACAACATTGCCGCTACTCTTCGACATTTTGCGACCTTCGAAAAGTAGATGTTCTCCATGGATCCAATGTTTCACGACTTCGCGACCGGCGGCGCTATTGCTTTGAGCGCGCTCGTCTTCATGATGAGGGAAGCGGAGATCGATACCACCCAAGTGGATATCGATGGAGTCACCCAGATGTTCTAGTGACATTGCCGAGCACTCGATATGCCACCCGGGAAAGCCATTTCCCCAAGGAGAGGGCCAGGTCATAGCTCGGTCGGCACCCGCATTCTTCCAGAGCGCCCAATCTGCATGAAAACGTTTTGCCTCGTCGCTCTTGCCTTCGAAGCGATGACCTGGGCGTAAATGATCCAACGAATTTCCGCTGATGGCCCCGTATGTGGGAAATGAGTTTGCATCGAAGAAGAGGGAGCCATCGCTTCCCACATATGCATGCCCTTGATCCTGCAATCGCTTGCATATATCGATGATGAGATCGATTGATTCACTTGCTCGTGGATAAAGGTCTGCTGGTTGGATATTGAGAGTCGCGAGATCTGTGTGAAAGGCTGCTTCATAATAACGAGCGATAGCAAATGGATCTTTGCCCTCCACCTTTGCCTGCTCCAGAATCTTATCTTCGCCCTGTGCATCTACCTGGCTGTCATCTACAAGATGACCAACATCTGTGACGTTTTGAATAACTCTCGTGTTCCATCCGTTGAGGTGCGCGAGGCGAGTTATCAGATCAAGCAAGAGGAATGTGCGCAAATTTCCCACGTGGGCATACCGATAGACGGTTGGACCGCAGGCATAAACGGTCAGTAAATTGTGGCGGGGTTCGATTTCCACCACTTCTCGGGCTCGCGTGTCATAGAGGCGCACGCCAACAATGTATCTAAAGGTCTCTAGTCGCGCGAAAGATAGATATTTCGATGGTGATGGGTGAATCCCAGGCTTTTATAGAGCGTGATCGCGGCATCGTTATCGCAATCGACTTGCAAAAGCATGAAAGGAAAACCTTGGTCCTGCGCCACATTGATCGCCCGCTCCACTAGCGCTCTGGCGATGCCCTTCCGTCGGTGCTTGGGATTCACTCGCACTGCACCCAGCGCGCTCCACTGACGCGCAAAACCTACTCGAGCAGTGCCTACGACTTCTCCATCAAGGACGTAACTCAGAAAGCGCGGCGTTCCACTTGTGAGTACGGAATGCCCTTCGTTGCCTAATGCACGTCCATGCGCAACCATCCACGAGGCGTCCGGAGTGGTGGAAATTTCTATCTGGCCCAGATGTGCGTTGGCGCTTTCGTCCACTGAATTTCGATCGATACGGACCATCACCGAGATATCAAGCACTAACTTCCACTCTCGAGCGATCAAGATTGCTGCGAGCTCTTCATAAAGCGGCATAGGCAAGGTGATGATGGTGGGAAGGTCGTGTGCTTGATAGAAGCGGTCAGCTTCTGCGAGATCTGCGTCAAGAGAGCTTCCACTCCACGACTTGCTCTCCCAGGGCGGTGCAATCGGAATCATGGAGTTGGCTCGGCGGGTATATCCGCCAGCCGCCCTCAGGTGCCATCGGGGTGTGCGTTCCTGATGGGTGGGGGCCCAGAGTTCACTACTTGCACTTTCGATATCTAAAATGCGCTGCGACATGGGGACGCCGGTACCACGTGGTGGTTTCACAATGCGCCACGCGACTACGTGCGCCGGATCGAAGGTGCGTACGCCGGCCTTGGTCTCCAATTGACCTGTGGGCAAGAGAATGCCCACCAGATCGTCCGTGTGACCTTGCTCGCTTTGTACTCGAACTGAGAGGCGTTCGCCCACGTGAAGCAGGAGGTCGTTCGCCGCTTGTTCTGGCAAGGCACCCACCCGCTTCTCTCCCGAATTGCTCCTTCACATACTAGGCTTGGCTCGAACGAAATGGAGAGACTATGACCTACGTGATCGCCCAACCTTGTGTCGACCTCAAAGACAAGGCGTGCATTCAAGAGTGTCCCGTTGATTGCATTTACGAGGGTGAGCGCATGCTCTACATCCAACCTGATGAGTGCGTTGATTGCGGTGCGTGTGAGCCTGTGTGCCCGGTAGAAGCAATTTATTACGAAGATGATGTTCCTGCGCAATGGAAAGAGTACACCGCTGCGAATGTCGAGTTCTTCGATGGAATTGGTTCACCCGGTGGAGCAGCAAAAGCAGGTATGTACGAGAAAGATCATGCGATCGTCTCTGCTTTGCCGCCACAAGAACACGAAGGTCACTGATCTCGCTAGTGAGCGGACACGCCACTTTCGATCTGCCGGAGTTTCCTTGGGATCGGCTCACGCCGCTAGGAGATAAAGCGCGCGCTCATCCCGGTGGAATTGTTGACCTCTCCATCGGGACTCCAGTGGATCCGGTTCCGGAGATTATTCAAAAGGCGCTCGCTAGCGCGAGCGATTCACCTGGGTACCCTCCCACCGCTGGCATCCCTGCAGTGCAAAAGGCGATGCGCGATTGGTCTATCAAGAATTTGCATGCCCCTGATGATGTAGGAGTGCTTCCAAGTATTGGTTCGAAAGAAATGGTGACGCTCTTACCATTTCTCTTGCGTGCTAAGCGCGTGCTCTATCCCGATATCGCTTACCCCTCTTATCACGTAGGCGCAGTGATGGCTGGTGCCGAAGCGATACCGGTAGCCGAGGATCCAAAGTCTTGGCCAGCGGCAGATTTTGCGTGGATCAATTCGCCTTCAAACCCTACGGGTGCGTTAATGAGTGATCAGGCAATGCTTGAAGCCATCGCTTGGGCGCGCGCGAACGACGCGTACTTGGTCTCTGACGAGTGTTACCTCGAGTTGGGATGGGAAGAGACCCCACGCTCGGTGCTCTCCTTCAAGGAAGCAGCAGAGGCGAAAGTGATTGCGCTGCACTCGCTCTCTAAGAGATCCAATCTGGCTGGTTATCGAGCGGGTTTTGCCGTAGGAAACCCTTCAGTAATTTCAGAATTGTTAGAGATCCGCAAGCACGTAGGAATGATGATGCCCGGCCCGGTACAGGTAGCTATGATCGCAGCGTTAGCAGACTCTGACCACGTGAGTGCGCAACGTGCAATTTATCTCCGACGTCGTAGCGAACTGCATCGAGGTCTCACAGCGGCAGGTTTTACGATTCACAACTCGGTCGCCGGCCTTTACCTTTGGGCCACCAGAGATGAAGAGTGCTGGAAGAGCGCGGAATGGCTAGCTGGCCATGGAATTTTGGTAGCACCAGGAGATTTCTACGGAGTACGCGGAAAAAACTTTGTTCGGGCGGCACTGACTGCAACGGATGAACGAATTGATGCGGCAGTAGCACGCCTTACGGCAACTGCTTAATCCACTCTCTCTGCGCGAGCAATCGCATCAATAGCTACGGGACCATTCACCAGCACGAGTGATCCGCCATCGAGAATTACTTCTGAATATAAATCAAAATCTGCTCTTGGAGAGTTAAAGAGCCTCCGGGAATGCCGTCCCGAGATCTCAGCCTTCGTCAGATTCTCACTCTGAAAGAAATCCGGGAAGGTAAGAACTTCGCGCGCGAAATCGATCTCCCCTGCAGTGCACTCCGATGTGCGCCCCCAGAGGTCTCGAGGTGAACGAATATTTATGGCGCTCGCGCTGATGCTCCCCACGTCCGAGACGTGAATATCGCTCGCGGTCTCAACGATCTCCAAGTTGAGAGCAGATGCGGTGAGAAGCCAGACAACGGAAAGCCAATGATTGGAAAGTTCGAAAGAGATGGAACGAGCCTCTTCGCTCACATCACGTAAGAAGTTAGCGCTCTTTGAAACCCAGTTTCGCGTTGAAGTGTAGGAGATTTCGATTCGTCCGCTGTTGTCGTAATAGGTAACGAGTGGCCGTGCTCCGTTCTTCTCGCTAAGAAGAGTGGGGAAGAGCGCTGATAAGGACACCCCCCGATCTTACGCGCGATATTATGAATAAGTGAGCGAGGCAATTCTGCTAGTCGGTGGTCAAGGCACACGACTGCGCCCACTTACCGATTCGATGCCTAAACCGCTCTTGCCGCTCGCTGGCATCGCTTGTACGACTCATCAATTACTCAAGGCCAAAGCCGCCGGAATTACCCGTGTAGTGCTGGCTACTTCTTACCTGGCCGATGTCTTTGAGGCCCAGTATGGCGCTGGTGAGGCGCTAGGGATTGAACTCGTGTATGCAGTCGAAAAGGAGCCGCTCGGCACGGGTGGAGCAATTGCTAATGCGGGACAATTCCTCAATGGTGTTGGCCCTGTCTTGATTTTCAATGGTGATGTGATTTCAAATCACTCTCTTGAAGAGCAGTACAGAGTGCATGAAGAATCGGGTGCAGTAGCGACCCTTCACCTCACCCCCGTTGAAGATGCGCGTGCTTATGGCTGCGTGCCGCTCGATGAAAACGGTCGTGTCACCGCATTTCTTGAAAAGATGGACAACCCGGTCACGAATCTCATAAATGCGGGTTGCTATCTATTCGATAGATCAGTCATCGACGGTATCGCTCTCAATACGGTTATTAGCGTCGAGCGTGAGATATTTCCAAACTTAGTTAAGCGACACGTGCAAGGTTATGTATCAAACGATTATTGGATTGATCTGGGAACACCGGAAGCATTCATCAGGGCCTCCGCCGATATCATCTCGGGTCGGGCATTTTCACCGGCTCTCGGAGAACTCAATCTCGAATTTCTGGCCGACGGTGCCAAAGTTGCTCCGAGCGCCGTACTCACTGGGGGTACTTTTCTAGATAGAGGAGTGAAGATCGATGCCGGAGCAGTGGTTCATCACAGCGTGGTATTGGCAGATACACACATAGGGGAGTCGGCAAAAGTAGAGAACTCCTTTGTTGGTCGAGGAGTTCACATTGGCGCAGGGGTACGACTCAAGAATGCTGCCATTGGTGACGGGGTTGTTCTGAGCGAAGGAATCGACGTCCCTGAAGGTGCTCGAATTAGCGCGTAGTAAAAAACTCTTGGTGGGAAAGGACTTCTCGCTCTGCAGGTGTCACTGATGAATAGCCAACCGCAATGGCGCCCAGTGGTTGCCATTCTTCATTGATACCTAAGGTTTCGCGAACGATGGGCGAGCAGAAGATAGTCGACGAAATCCAGGCAGAACCCACGCCCTCTCCATGCAGGGCCAATAGGAAGTTCTCGACCCCAGCGCCACCGGCAATCATGTACATGTCGCGCTCTGAGTTGTCGCGATGATCTCCGTAGCGGTGGGCATCTTCTAAAGAAATAAAGGGCAATATCACTTCAGGGGCCTCGTAAAGAATGCGACCACGATTCAATCGTTTCGCGAGCGCGTCACCCTCAAAACCTGAACGCACTAGGTCAGCTCTCCACGCTTCGGTCATGCGATCTAAGAGGGCGATTCGAGAATTCTTGAGGCGAATAAACCGTAAGGGGTGACTGTGGTGCGGTGCGGGGGCAGTCAAAGCGGCCGAGAGTGCAATATCCAGTACTTCATCTGAGATCACTTGGTTAGTAAAAGATCTAATAGTGCGTCGCGTAGTAATTGCTTCGCGATGTCCTAAGCGGAACCAATCATCTTTGCTCTGACGAATGAGAGCTTGTACGCCAGGGCCATCATCTGACGTTACAAAGTGGGAAACTCCAGTAATGATTGCTATTGGGCTCTGTGTGAGTTTTTGGCGTACCAACTCAGAGGCGGCGGCAAGTTCATCAACGGTGGCCATTACAGTCGCTTCGAGTGTGTTGCCTGCGAGATCTACTTCCCCGCGAAAGTCGTTCATCACTTGAATACCGGCTGCGCCGATTGCCATGTCGACGAGCCCGTCGCGCCAGGCACGTCCAAAGGTATCTGTGATGATGACACCGATGGTGATTCCTAGAGCGTTCATAATCGCGCTGCGGACGAGTCGCGCACTCGCATCGGGATCGACTGGTAACAATGCAGCGTATCCAAATGGCACATCTGACATGTCGACGCCGGCAGCCGCCATGATGAATCCGTGCCGCGTCTCTACTATCGATGTGCGCCCGCGGCGGGCTACTAACCGCCTTGATTCGCTGGTGATGGCGTCGGTGCGATCGAGTGCGGGGAGCAAACGATCCTCTGCCTTACTCACGATCTTGCTGGTAATCACGAGTACATCACCGTCGCTGAGAGTGCACGCTTGCAAGATGAGTGCCGCCAGGTCATCTCCTGCAGATATTTGTGGAATCCCTTCGACTCCTCGAATGGTAATCACGAGAGTGAGTGCGCCAATTCCAGTGCAGCTGCGGCAATATCTTTAGATGACTCAAGATCTTTCATAATGAGTGGACGAGCATGCACTCGGAGACCATCGAGTGCGCAATCCACATCTACGTCATCTACGAGCCACCCATGTAATAAACCGCCATGGGAGCGAGCGCCGTAATGTTGCGCCACTCCCCAAGCGCTGCTCTTGACATTGATGGATGCTAAGCACGCATCTGCCATACCGCGGACGGGCGATCCACCCACAATGGGGGAGACTCCCACCAAGGGCGCAGCAGATGCGAGTAGCGCGCGCCTTATCCCTGGAATAGCAAGGATGGTCCCTATAGAAACAACTGGGTTACTCGGTGGGAAGAGAATCACATCGGCACTCTTAATAGCGTCGATGACTCCAGGTGCCGGTGTGGCACTCTCTGCATTGATAGGAACGATGCGAAGAGCTGGAGTGCTTGCTCGGTACTTGATCCACCACTCTTGGAAGTGAATGAAACGACGACCGCCTTCATCTTCGATTTCGACATGTGTCTCCACGCGATCATCGGTCATTGGCAGAAGATTCACTCCTGGATTCCAACGCGCACAGAGCGCCGCTGTTACCTGCGAGAGTGGATATCCTGCTTTACGCATTTGTGTGCGCACGATATGTGTAGCAATATCGCGATCTCCTAAACCAAACCATTGCGGTTGCACGCCATAAAGTGCGAGTTCTTCTTTGACGACGAAAGTCTCATCTCGCCGCCCCCATCCTTGTTCTTCATGAATGCCATTTCCAAGCGTGTACATCACTGTGTCGAGATCGGGAGAAATCTGTAAGCCGAAGAGCTCGATATCGTCGCCAGTATTTCCGATCACCGTGATCTCTGCTTGAGGCGCTGCTGCGAGGAGCCCCCGGAGAAATCGGGCTCCGCCGATGCCTCCGGCTAACGCGACAATTTTGACCCCCGCCGAAGGTGTGGCGCCCGCGGGTGAAGTGGTCATAAGGCAAGTCAATCACGGGAAACCCCCTCCTTCGCTCGAGAAATGTCCGGTTTAGCCCACTCTGAACCGCGCTTGGGGTTGACTTACCCCCATTACAAGCGTGTAATTTACTTACATGCCGCGCGACATCGCGCTGGCGGCCTGGCCTGATTGAGAGGAGCTCACTTTGAGCGAGAGTTTTCCCTTGTCCGGCTCAGAAACCGAAGAGATGACCTGGCAGGAGCGCGCACTCTGCGCCCAGACCGATCCCGAGGCATTCTTCCCTGAAAAAGGCGGTTCTACGCGTGAAGCGAAGCGAGTATGCCTTTCCTGTGATGTTCGCTCCGAATGTCTAGATTACGCTCTTGCTCACGATGAGCGATTTGGAATCTGGGGCGGTCTCTCCGAGCGCGAGCGACGCAGGCTCAAGCGCCGCGCCGTTTAATCAGGCGGTACACGCACTTGTCGTTACCCACGATGGCGCTCGCTGGCTTCCTCAATTAATTACTTCACTCACAGATCTCACGTACGCTCCTCAATCAATACGGGCAATTGATACAGGCTCTCTTGATCGAAGCGTTGAGCTGCTTCAAGACGCGTTGATTCCTCTGCGAAATGCAGAGCGCGATTCGGGTTTTGGTGAAGCAGTTAATGTGGGTGTTGAGTGGATTACGGAAGAGCTCGATACGGATCCCACGAAAACATGGATCTGGTTATTGCACGATGATTGCGCCCCTCTCCCAGATGCACTCGAGAAATTGGTGGCTGCATTAGCCGATGCGCCGAGTGTGGCTATGGCTGGTCCCAAAATTCGAGGATGGCACGATCGAAGTCACTTACTCGAAGTGGGCGTTTCTATTGCTGGTAATGGCGCCCGCTGGACAGGTCTCGAACGACGCGAGCGCGACCAAGGGCAACATGACGGTGTGCGAGATGTATTGGCAGTGAGTTCTGCCGGTGCACTCATACGCCTTGATGTGTGGCAAGAACTCTCTGGCTTTGACCCGCACCTCACCCTCTTTCGCGACGATGTCGACTTTGGCTGGCGGGTAAATGTTGCTGGACATCGAGTCATTGCAGTGCCAGATGCAGTTTTGCTCCATGCAGAGGCGGCCGCCACGGAGCGGCGAGAGATCGATGTCGAAGGTGCGACCTTGCAAAGACCGCACTTGCTAGATCGTCGACA
The DNA here is from genome assembly GCA_009917815.1 of Actinomycetota bacterium. Taxonomy (GTDB): domain Bacteria; phylum Actinomycetota; class Actinomycetes; order Nanopelagicales; family Nanopelagicaceae. Next base: position 21,348 of record RGER01000005.1, on the reverse strand, counting down.
CGCAAATTACGTCTTGCTAGCCAACTCATCGAGGTGGCGTTTGCCTCAAGTGCTCGCGCGACTCGTAGTTTCAACGTTGGTGCGCTCGATTGGCTATCTCTTTGCGAAACTTCCAGGATATGCCGGTGATGAAATAGCAGCACTTGCCCTCTTCCTTGCTCGCCCCGACTTGATTCGGACAGCTCGTAAGGAACGCGCCAAGTCAAGATTATTGCCCGCTAGCGCCGTTTCTTCATACTTAGCTCCCGATGGGTCGCAAATCCGATTAGCGTTTGAGTCCTTGCGCGAGTTGATCTTCAAAGGTATTGCTCCGATGTCTAATCCATCTACATCTTTTTCAGACGCACGCTATGCAGTATCTGAAGATGATGAAGAAGAGGTGAAAAGTAACTCCTTTTTCTTGAGGGCGATAAAAATTCCTGCAGTGGCGCTCTTTTTGATTCTCGCTCTGGTTAATCTTCTTGCCTTTTGGGGCAAGTGGGGCAATCTTTCAGGTGGTGCGCTCCTACCAGCTCCCGCTAGTGGGGGAGATCTGATTAGCACCTATTTGGATTCTTGGCATCCAGTTGGAATTGGTAGTTCCACGCCGGCCCCGCCTTGGATGTTGGTTCTCGGTTTCTTTTCGTTAGTCACCTTAGGAAATTTGCACGCCCTCGTCACACTTATCTTCTTTTTAGCGTTGCCCATCACTGGGCTCACGATGCACCACGCCTTGGGTAAACATGTCCAAGATCGTGGAATTCGAATCGCGGGTTCAGTCATCTATTCATTCTCACCAGTCTTACTCATCGCCATGTCAGATGGAGAACTCACCCTGATCTTGGCGGCCATGTTGTTGCCGTGGGCAATAGGAATGTGGTGGCGCGGTGCTACCTCAGTCCTTAACGCAGAAAGTTTTTCTCAGGCAAAGCTATGGCGATCGCTCTTCGTCTCAGTACTTATGATCGCGCTTCTGCCACAACTCATTGTTGTTTATGTATGCGCGTCAGCCGCACTCCTTTATAAAGTGCGTTCACAAGGAATGAGGCGTGTTGGAGTCCTCGGTGTACTTTTTATCTTTACGCCCTTTCTTACCCTCTTTCCCTGGTCACTGAGCGCATTACTTCACCCCACTCTCTGGTTGCGCTCCTTCGGTCTCGGCCCTAGCAGCGGTGACGCTTGGCATTTGGCGCTTTTTAATCCTGGGGGATTTCACTCTCCTCCCTTCTGGATGGGTGCACCATTACTCCTTGGTGTCTTACTGATCGTTATCCGCAGTGGACGCGCTCGGATTCGGATATTCGCTACCCTCAGCATTTTTATTCTCACTATTTCGATCTGTATATCAGCGCTCACTCTCACGCCCTACGGTTCGCCCACTCCTGCACGAGTGTGGAGCGGCCCCGGAGTGCTCGTGGCTACAGCACTTGCGATCTATGCACTGGCTTTGGTCTCTGATGGTTTGAGTGATCGACTTCGTAGTGCTCCACTCTCTCGACAACATTTGGAATCACTTTTTACTACGGTCGCGTTATTCATAAGTATTGCCACTGGAGTGGGGTGGCAGATCCTCACTCCTTCGCCGCTTCAATCAGATAGCCAGCAGGTTCTCCCTGCCTTCGTCGCAGCCTCATTAGAGTCGAGCGATCGTTCACGAGTCTTGGTCATGCGGATTAATTCCACCGGAGCCAGGTATTCAGTGGTGCGCGAAAGTACACCAGTTCTTGGGGATCCAGAAGTGAGTGGACTCATGCCTGACTTGCTGGATAAGACGCTCGCTGAACTCATGTCGGGTGGATCGAATAGCACAAGTCGCGTTCTTGGACAGTTCGCCATTAGATATGTTTTCGTAGCTTCCCCAGCGCCAGCCGCACTTTCGCGAGTCTTGGATGGCGTGGGCGGATTACGTCGAGTCTCGGCAACGGAGCAAGGGTCGTTGTGGAAAGTCACGAATCCATCAGGTCGCTTGGTCTTCTTGGGCGACGGGGCGGAGAGCGCTGTCATTCTCCCTTCCAGTCGAGTCTCCGCTCACGTTGATCTTCCAGGCAAAGGAAGGCTTTCACTGAGCGAGAAGGTTGACTCAAAGTGGAGCCTCTTACTGGATGAAGAGATTCTGAAGCCGGAGAATTCAGATAATTGGAGTCCGTCGTATCAGATCAACCATGCTGGAGAACTTCGACTCATCCATGACAGTTCCTTTCGTCGCTTGGCGCTGGGGCTTGAATTCCTGACTCTTATTGGCTTACTCATTATGTGCCTACCCGGTGGACGACGTTGGATTGATCGACCTGATGAAGAGGTCTCATGAGAAAGTATTTCTTCATTGCACTCCTTGCGATTGCGACGCTTACAATTTCGCTTCTGCCGCAAGCGAGTGTCGAGAGTGAGTTACAAAGTTTGCGCTTCTCACCAGAGATTTGTCCAGCGAGTACGAATAGCACACAAATTGTGGTTCCTGGCGCCTCAAGTAAGGTGCAACTATTTCGCGGGAAGAAATCTAAGTTGAGTAGCGTCAAGAAATCTTTCACATTCTTGACGCCGGCACCAAGTGACTGGATGGAAATCTCTGAAAGTGCTGGAGCTCCAGTCTTGGTCGATCGAAACGCTGGCCTCTCGCTCCTTGCCTGCCCGGGGATTGCCGAACCCGCTTGGTTTGTCGGTGGTTCCAGTGATGTTTCGAGTCAAGACAAGCTTGTCTTAGCAAACGACGGAGCGAGCGTCGCCACCTTATTAGTGAAGATGTGGAGTAACCAGGATCGCCCAGTTGAACAATCGCTTACGGTGCCTGCGCGGACCACAAAGAATTTACGTCTAGATACTCTCGCTCCTGGTGTGAAATCAATGGTGCTCTACATCGAGCCGCTTGTAGGTCGGGTTTCCATCGCTCTTCAATCCAAAAAGCAGACCGGATTAAAGTCTGCTGGTGCGGATTACATTGCAGCGAGCGCGCCACCATCGCTAGACCAAATTATCCCCGTGGTGCTCGGAGTCGGGAAGATTGCCGCGGCAAAGCCCACAAATACTCTGAAGAAGAAAAAGGGCGCAAAGAAAACTACGTCCCCGAATGCTCCCTCATCAATTCGTACCTTGCGGGTCTTGGCCCCGGGCGAGGGCAGCGCGACGTTTACCGCTACTTTGCTCACCAATGATGGTTCATACATTCCTGTCGGCTTGGACGGAGTTTCACTGGAGCCTGGAACCGTTCGTGAATTCACTTTTACGACCAGCGTTCCCGTCACGCTCTCTGCCCTGCGTATCACCTCGGATGCGCCTATCGTGGCCAGTGTTAATAACGACGATGCCGATTACGCCTGGTCTCCGGCGGTGACCGGGATGGAGAAGGAGAGTTCGGTTCTCATGCCACCCAAAGCCATCCTGGCGATGGTGGCAACGAGCGGCTCGAGCGTGGCTATTCTCAAGGTGGGTTCTCAGAGCGCGACATCCCTCTCCGTTTCATCCGAGAAATTAACGTCCTGGGTGAATGAATCTAAGAACTGGGCTCTCGTGCACATCAGCAGTAATGGCACTATCCATGGCTCAATCGTGCTCGTCGATTCTTCGGGGATCGCTCTCTTGCCGATTCGCAATCGCGTCCGAGTGGGTAGCGGCTCATTGCCAATAAGCGATCTATCTGTCACTCGAGGTGGCGCGTCATTGCCCACTTCTGGGTAAGAGTCGCGATAACTTGCTCATCATGGCTGGAAGAAAATGTTCAAAGACCGGGTGCGATGGCAGCGCCGTGGCTACTTTGACTTACATCTACGCCGATTCCATGGCAGTGCTCGGACCCTTAGCCACCTACGCCGAGCCGCACGCTTACGACCTCTGCGCGCTGCACGGCGATCGCCTCACCGCCCCTCGTGGTTGGGAAGTGGTGCGTCTTGAAGAGAACCATGCGTCGCCAGAACCAAGTGATGACGATCTACTTGCCATCGCAAATGCGGTTCGTGAAGCAGCCAGACCGACACACCAAGAGACTCCACCTACAGCTCTAATGCCCGAAGTGGGGCGTCGCGGCCATTTGCGCGTGCTGCCCACTGATCGATAGTTCACTCACGCACTCGCTGGTCAGCGAGCCGAGCAAACCATAGATCCCACTACGCTTCTTCTATGCACTCATGGGATTTTGAGCCTGATGCGCTCGATCAGGTCATCAAGGCTTATGACGTTCGCGGGCTAGTCGGATCGCAACTGACCGAGGATCTTGCCTACGCAGTGGGAACCGCTTTTGCGCTCTTCGTCTCTGACGCGAATTCAATAGTTATCGGAGAGGATATGCGTCCCTCATCACCATCGTTGGCTTCCGCCTTCGCTGACGGCGTGATGGATCAAGGAATAGATGTGGTGCGCATCGGTCTTGCCTCCACGGACCAGCTTTACTTTGCTTCGGGTTTTCTCAATGTGCCCGGTGCTATGTTTACGGCAAGCCACAATCCGGCCGCCTACAACGGCATCAAACTCTGTCGTGCCGGCGCAGCTCCTGTAGGTAAGGAGAGCGGACTCGTGCAGATCCGTGAAGTGATTTTGGAGCCAAGGCCACCGCTTTCGAACCGACGGGGAAGCGCGCTTCACCGCGACTTACTCACGGAATACGCCCACCACCTGCTTTCGTTGGTTGATCTCTCGAAGATGCGACCACTCAAGATTGTGGTCGACGCAGGAAACGGCATGGGCGGGCATACCGTTCCCACTGTTTTTGCTTCGCTTCCGATCTTGCTGACACCACTCTTCTTCGAATTAGATGGCTCATTTCCAAATCACGAAGCAAATCCCATTGAGCCGGCGAATATGCGAGATCTCCAAAGTGCGGTGATTAAATCCGGTGCTGATATCGGTCTTGCATTCGACGGCGATGCGGATCGCTGCTTCATTGTTGATGAGCGCGGTGAGATCGTCTCACCTTCAACCCTGACTGCATTAATCGCTGCACGTGAGCTAGAACGAAAACCTGGCTCCACCATCATTCATAATTTGATCACGTCACGTTCGGTCAAAGAAGTAGTAGAAGAATTAGGAGGTCGGGCGATACGAAGTCGCGTGGGCCACTCCTATATCAAGGCACAGATGGCGCAAGAAGGTGCGCTCTTTGGTGGCGAACACTCGGGGCACTTCTACTTTGCAGATTTCTGGAACGCGGACTCTGGGATGCTTGCGGCGCTGCATGCTATTAGTGCTCTAGGAAATGCTCCTGAGGGAACGAAACTTTCAGACGTACTTCGCCAGTACGATCGATATATAGCAAGCGGCGAGATCAATTCCACCGTGAAAGATAGTGCGTCTAAAATGAAAGAGATCGAAGAGATTTATGCTCCGAGAGAGGGAATTTCGGTCGATCATTTAGATGGAATCACTATTTCGGCAGCGCAATGGTGGTTCAATGTACGAGCGTCGAATACCGAGCCGCTTCTTCGCCTCAATGTTGAGGCAAAAGATATAGTGACCATGGAGCAAGTGCGCGACGATGTTTTAGGAGTGATTCGTTCATGAGTGTTGATCAACGTCTACTAGATCTTTTGGTCTGCCCTGCTTGTCATGGATCACTCACATTTTCAAACGAAGAACTGCTTTGCGATAAGTGTCCGCTAGTTTATGAAGTTCGCGGCGGCATCCCCATCATGCTCGTGGAGAGCGCTCGTCGCCGCTCGTAAGAACGCGCCGTGTGCGCAGAAGTTGAAGCGCCTTCTCTTGTTCAAAATCTAGAGCCGCCAGAGCATCGCCTCGTCCGTACATCTCTCCGATGTGGCGAATCTGCTCCGATAATCGTTTGGTAGTGAGAGCTCGTAGTGCGAAGGCAATCTCATCGGGAGAGGCGTTGTACTCACTCTCCACCTGCCTAATGAGAGTAAGAGCTACCTCGTCGTGGTGCGTAAAGGGGCGGTGGCGCCGGTGGGCGGTGCGCAAGAGACCAATGCGAGCCCGATATCGAACCATCCTGGGGGTGATCCCCACACGGGCCGCTAACTCTTCAGCGCTGTACACCTCGTTATTATGACAAAGAATTGTCATAAATGTCGAGAATCCACTCCTGATGCGTGAAGATGAGGTGAGATAAAGGCACATTCCACGATCTTCGAACTTCAGGAGCGATGAGTTGAGTACCCCAAGACACGATATTGCTGATGCCTCGCTAGCAGCTGCCGGCCGCATGCGAATCGAATGGGCCGAGCGTTCTATGCCGGTGCTTCGTTCTATTCGCGAACGTTTTGAAATTAACAAGCCCTTCGCAGGTATCAAGATTGCCGCCTGCATGCATGTCACTACCGAGACTGCGAATCTCATGCTCGCTCTTAAGGCAGGTGGCGCCGAGATTGCACTCTGTGCTTCTAATCCTCTCTCTACTCAGGACGATACCGCTGCTGCACTAGTGCATGAATATGGCATTAGCGTTTTCGCTAAGCATGGGATTGATCGTGATGGATATTACGACCACATCAACGCGGCGCTCGATATTGCGCCAAGCCAAGTATTTGATGATGGTTGCGACTTGGTCAATACTCTCCACACGACTCGCAAGGAACTCTTGCCTGGTGTTCGCGGCGGATGTGAAGAGACCACCACAGGTGTGATCAGACTTCACCAAATGGCAAAAGATGGTGCACTCACCTTCCCGATGATCGCTATCAATGACACAGACACCAAGCACATGTTCGATAATCGTTATGGCACCGGTCAATCCACACTCGATGCCATCTTCCGCGCAACTAACACGTTGCTTGCCGGCAAGGTCGTTGTCGTTGCTGGGTACGGATACTGCGGTAAGGGTGTGGCCGAGCGTGCAAAGGGCATGGGCGCCGATGTAGTGGTAACTGAGATAGATCCGACAAAGGCGCTCGATGCAACTATGCAGGGATATCGCGTCATGCCAATGGAAAATGCCGCAAAGATCGGTGATGTTTTCATCACCGTCACTGGTAACCGCGATGTTTTGAGCCACGAGCACTTCTTGGCGATGAAGGATGGCGCAATCATGGCTAACTCTGGTCACTTCGATATTGAAATCGACGTGAAGTGGTTGGAAGACAACGCCACCCAGAAGAACAGCAAAATCCGCCACCAAACTGACGAGTACGTAATGCGCGATGGACGTCGCCTCCTTCTCATTGCCGAAGGTCGCCTCGCTAACCTCGGCGCAGCCGAAGGTCATCCTGCTGCTGTGATGGATATGTCCTTTGCCGATCAAGCGCTCGCCGCTGAGTGGCTCGTCGAAAATGCAGATGGCCTTGGCGCTGGCGTATTCGATGTTCCTACCGAGATCGATAAGGAAGTTGCCCGTCTCAAGCTTGCAAGCATGGGAGTAAACATTGATGAGCTCACGCCAGCTCAAGAGAAGTACCTCAACTCTTGGGATCATGGGAGCTAATCCACAGAGGAAAATCGATGCTGGAGGGTCGGTGATAAGTGCGAGTCAATTGAGTGGTGTTTGAATTTCTTCTTCCGCTCACCTGTCTCCACTGTCGCCGGCCCTCTCGCTTCTCACTCTGCGAACTCTGTCTTGCCCCTTTCCATGACGTGCCGAGATGTGTGGCCCAGATCAGTGGCGTCCCACTTTGGGTGACTGCCTCATACGGGGGAAGTGTGCGACGAGCCATCGTTGCGTACAAAGAGGAAGGCGTTACCTCGCTTCGCAAGCCTCTCAGTTATGCCATTGCGAATGGCATCGCGCACTTTGCTCAGGAGCACCCAGATCTCGCGGTGGTACCAATTCCTTCACGTATCCAGGCGCTGCGTACTCGGGGAGAAGATGCCATTGGGGAATTGGCCGTGGCCGGTGTGCGGGCAGCGGGGCTACCGGCAAGCGCCCTGCATCGCATGATTCGGATGAGCCCTCTAGCTCGAGATCAGGCAGGCTTGGGCGCGGCCGCGCGGAGACGGAATATGGCCGGCGCCCTGCAGCTGAGAGATTCGCTCGCGCTGCGATCACCGGTTCGCCTCGTGCTCATCGACGATGTAGTCACCACCGGGGAGACGGTACGGGCGGCGATCACCCTCTTTCCGCCTGAGAAAGTGGTGGGAGTTGTCGCAATTGCCCTGGTGGCCCCGCTTACGCGAACCTCCGGGGGGAGTCCGCCCGGCGACGGGGGTAGCGCTCATCGCCTACGATGGAGACCGCAATAGTCCCCAAAAAATACTCTTCAAACAAAGGTAGGCCAGTGTCCGCACTTCTTGACCGCATTCTACGAGCCGGAGAAGGCAAGACACTGCGTCGCCTTGAAAAGATCGCCGCCAGCGTCAATTCGCTCGAGGCAGATTTCCATGCCATGAGTGATGAGGAATTGCGCGGCATGACGGCGGAATTCAAGACGCGCCTAGCCGCCGGCGAAGAACTCGATGACATCCTTCCTGAAGCATTTGCGGTCGTTCGTGAGGCTGCCACTCGCACGTTAGGTCAACGCCACTACGACGTGCAGCTCATGGGCGGCGCGGCCCTTCACGGCGGAAATATCGCTGAAATGAAAACAGGTGAGGGTAAGACTCTCGTCGGCACGCTTCCTGCCTATCTCAATGCACTTTCGGGTAAGGGTGTTCATATCGTCACTGTCAATGATTACTTGGCTGAGCGCGATAGCGAGTGGATGGGACGTATCCATCGCTTCCTCGGACTTACAGTCGGTGTCATCCTCGGGTCAATGACACCAGCAGAACGTCGCGAAGCATATAACTGCGATATTACGTATGGCACCAACAACGAATTCGGTTTTGATTATCTTCGCGACAACATGGCATGGACATTAGAAGATTGTGTGCAGCGTGGACATAACTTTGCCATCGTGGACGAAGTTGACTCCATCCTCATCGATGAGGCGCGTACCCCTTTAATTATTAGCGGCCCAGCCGATCAACCCACAAAGTGGTACAAAGAGTTTGCCACTCTCGTCAAGTCTCTCTTTCCTGGTGAGCATTATGAAGTAGACGAGAAGAAGCGCACTGTTGCTGTTATAGAAGAGGGAATTACCAAGGTAGAAGAACTCCTTGGTATAGATAATCTCTATAAGTCAGAAAATACTCCGCTAATTGGATATCTCAATAATGCGCTTAAAGCAAAGGAACTTTTTAAGTTAGATAAGGATTACGTCATCATGAGTGGCGAGTTACTCATCGTTGACGAACATACCGGTCGCATTCTCGCAGGACGACGTTACAACGAGGGTATGCATCAAGCTCTCGAAGCCAAAGAAGGCGTAGAGATTAAAGACGAAAACCAAACTCTCGCCACTATCACTTTGCAGAATTACTTCCGTCTCTACGACAAGCTTTCGGGTATGACCGGAACTGCTTCAACAGAAGCATCCGAATTCGATCAAATTTACAAGCTTGGTGTCATTCCTATTCCGACGAATCAACCCATGCAACGAATAGATCAAGCAGACTTGGTTTATAAAACAGAGCAGGCAAAATTCGCGGCCGTTGTTGAAGATTTGGTGGAACGTCACCGTAAGGGCCAACCCGTATTGGTCGGTACAGTCAGCGTCGAACGCTCTGAACACCTCAGCGACTTACTCCGCAAGCGCGGGGTTCCACACGAAGTGCTTAACGCCAAGCATCACGAGCGCGAAGCCTCGATCATTGCGCAGGCTGGCCGCAAGGGCGCAGTAACCGTAGCGACCAACATGGCTGGTCGTGGAACCGACATCATGCTCGGCGGAAACTCAGAATTTATGGCAGATCTGGAATTGCAAAAGCGGGGACTCTCTCCGGTAGATACCCCTGAAGAGTACGAAGCCGCGTGGCCGGCTGAAGTTGAACGCCAACGGGCAGCAGTGGCTGCCGAGCACGAATTGGTTATCTCTTTGGGTGGTCTCTACGTCCTCGGAACGGAACGCCACGAATCTCGACGCATCGATAACCAGTTGCGTGGACGCGCTGGACGCCAGGGCGACCCCGGCGAATCACGTTTCTATCTCTCACTCGGCGATGAACTGATGCGGCGCTTCAATTCTGGTCTGGTCGAACGATTCCTTGGTGCCGCTGGAATTCCAGATGATGTCCCCATTGAATCCAAAATGGTCAGCAACGCGATTCGTTCGGCGCAAACTCAGGTTGAGTCGCAGAACTTTGAAATCCGTAAGAACGTGCTGAAGTACGACGACGTACTGAATCGCCAACGCACTGTTATTTATGATGAGCGTCGCCAAGTACTCGAAGGGGCTGAACTCAAAGAGCAGATTTCCGTCTTCGCCGAAGAGACAATCGAGGCTTACATCACTGGTGCAACAGCAGAAGGTTATCCAGAAGACTGGGATCTCAATCAGTTATGGGTCGCCTTGGGCAATCTCTTCCCGATCTCACTCACAATCGAAGCGATCGAACGCGAGTGTGGTGGCCGAGATGGTGTGTCAAAGGACTTCCTCGTGGAGAAAGTCATTGAAGATTTGCGCGCTCAGTACGACGTCCGCGAAGCAGATGTCACTGAAGAAGTAATGCGCGAATTGGAGCGGCGCGTAGTCCTTTCAGTACTCGATCGCAAGTGGCGCGAACATCTTTACGAAATGGATTACCTCCAAGAGGGAATCGGTCTGCGTGCGATGGCGCAACGCGATCCGCTTGTGGAGTATCAGCGCGAAGGCTTCGAGCTCTTCGCTGCCATGATGGATGCCATCAAGGAAGAATCAGTTGGCTATGTATTTAATGCGCAAGTAGAAGTTGAAGAGGCTGCGCCACAAAAGCCCACTCAATTCGTATATACCGCTCCATCGGAGAGCGGAGAGACCTCTTCCACTATCGCTCGAGAGGATGGCACCCCCCGAAGCGCGCCTTGTCCTTGTGGCTCAGGGAAGAAGTACAAGCGCTGCCACGGAGACCCGAAGAACCGATAACCGGTTAGCCGACAACATCGAAATCTGGATCGCTCACTAAGTGGAGTGGAAAGGAGCTCTCCTCGAGGCCCAAATCTAATTCGGCGTGATGGACGATCTCCAGTGTGGGTGTCGGGAAGAGCCGGACGCCGGTATCGCGTCGGTGTGGCTGCAAATCTAACTGCGGGGTGGAACTTACTGAATGTGCAAGTGCGGTAGCCATCTGAAGCCTCTCTTTGGTGGTCTTCCCAGGCTCCGGTAACTCGATCTTCTTCAATATCCGCTCTTTGGCTCACCTCCTCTCCACCCTTTTCTTGGGCGGTGGATATCGCTCTGAGCCAGCAGGGGAGATGCAGAAATCTGCGGGCATGAAAATTAGCTCGCTCCCTCGCCCCTCGCTCTTTGCGCTGCGCTCAGCAATGATCTCGATTGCCCTCCTTCTGATCGCCTTAGTAGTGATTCAACGTGTGGAACACCGCGTCACCGTGTGGACGCTTACCCACGACTTGGCGGCCGGGACGTCTCTCCGCGCTGAAGATCTCAGTAAGAGTTCGGTGACCCTCAATGCACAGGCAGCGCATTATTTAGATGCCAGGACCGACCCAAAAAATTGGATTGCCCTTCAAGATCTCTTTGCCGGAGAAATCCTCTCGGCCCGCTCTGTAAATAAGAGTGACGACAACGCAATTCGAAGAATTGTCTCTATCAGCGTTGAGGAGAACCACCTTCCCGCTCATCTCGTCCGCGGAGAGAAGATAGATCTGTATGTAACCCCGGTGGGTTCGCAGAATGACATTCTGGGAGCTCCAGAACGAGTTGCTGAAGCACTCGTCGTAGAAGGGACCAATATTCAGGGAGTACATACCGGTGTTGCCCTATCGGTGCTCGACCAACAAGTGAGTTCCATCGTCGAAGCTGCCCAGCGCGGTCATCTTGATGTAGTGGGGTATCCAAAGTGAGTGTGCAATATGTAGTGGCATTACAAGGCGCAAGTGTTGAAGAAGTCGTCCTAGAAACGTGCTTCGAGATGGGTTGGCAATTGCGTGATCGCGCCTCCTCTTACGCCGATGGTTTACGTTCGGCAACTCGATTCGGTGTTACCTATTTCCTTACTGATCTTCTACCTCCACCGATAGATGTCTCAGAAATGAACGGACTCAGAATCGTGAGCATTGCTCACCAAGGCGATCAGCGATCGCTCTATGCTCCGCCTTTTCATCGCAACTTTGTACAGATCTCCTACTCAGATCACCGACAATTGAGGAGTGGTCTTCTTGCGTTGCAGAGCAGGGATAGTCAAGGAAAGTGCATTGGAATAACGAGTGTGTTGCCCAATCTTGGAAGGACGATGACGGGACTTCATCTCTTCGCCGACATGGGAGGATCTGGGGGAGCTATCTCATTTGGGGCGCTTGATCCTGCAGATATCGGGGCGCACCGCCTTCTCAATGTTGCCAGCAATCTCTCGCATCTTGATGGGCGCCCATGGGAAGAGCAAGAAGTATTTCCAGGTGCACACCTACTTAAATACGGCGATGGGCATGCAGCCGATCTTTGCGAAGATCTACGAGCGGCTTTTGCATTCAATCTGATCGACCTTGGCCCCAGTCGTCCATTTCACCCCAACGAGCGACGAATTCGCTCTCGTCGGTACTTCGATGCCGTTGACTCTGTCGACGCGCTACTCCTTCTCCTGGAGGATTCTCCCAAGGGGGTAATGCAAGCACTCGATTTACTCAACCTCTTTCAAGAGCGCGTTCCCAACATAGATGTTCATTTATGTATTAATCGAAGCGCTGGAAAGAGTGCCAATCTGGATCTCTTGCAATCACGTGGATTCTCGCCTTTAACGATCCCCGATGCGGCTAAAGAGATTGCCGATGTGGAAAGAGGTAAAGGTTTGGTCGGGGAGCGTCACCGACGTTCACCCTACCGAGATGCCATTCTGCAGATTGGCGCAACGCTACAACGAGATTTTGCGGAGCAAACTGAGATACATTCAGGTGATGCGCGCACTTATCGTGGACTGGGGCGGGGTTCTCACAAACGCTCTACGCGAACCTTTTGAACGATGGGCGCACGACGAAGGCGTTGATCACGACCATTACCTCATGGTGCTCAAGGAATTGTTAGGTCAAAATACATACGATGCTCTTAACCCCATTCATGCATTAGAGCGGGGCGAAGTATCAAATCCAGACTTCGAAGAGATGTTAGGAGCCAAACTCAAGCGAGTAGATGGCCAACCTCTTAATTCGGCAGGAATGTTAGAGCGTATGTTTTCCTACATCGAGCATGCCCCGAATATGAATGCTCTCGTGCGCAGGGCTCGTGAAAAGGGGATAGCAACCGCGCTCCTCTCCAATTCGTGGGGCAACACGTACCCGCGGGATCTGTGGGATGGCATGTTTGATCACGTGGTCATCTCTGGAGAAGTGGGCATGCGCAAACCCGAGCCAGAAATCTTCACATACACACTCGGCTTACTTCAGGTCGAACCTTCTGAAGCGGTCTTCGTAGATGACCTCATGAAGAATATTGAAGGAGCTCGAGCCGTCGGTCTCGTGGCGGTCCATCACATCGAATATGACAGCACCCTGCTGGAGCTCGAAGCCCTCTTTGGTTGCTCGCTCACCTAATGAGAGAATAGTCCTATGCGGATCTATGTTCCGAGCACCTTTGCTCTCGCCACAGAGTGGTTGGCGGCCGGTACGTTTTCAGTGGAGCGTGCTTACGCCGTAACTGAGGCGCTTACCGAGTGGTACGAGCAAGGCGAGGAAGAAGAGCTTGAGTATGTAGCAGCGAGTATCGCTGCCAAAGAGTCACTCTTTCTTATCTCTCGAGAGAGTATAGATCCCACTTTTCGCCGCGTTGTTCTCGCTTTTGATGTTCCAGAATCTCTCACGGGCGACGAAGTGGAGCCGCGCGGTGGAATAACCATCAATGGCGAGTTGAATTTTGCAGAGTTGCAGTCTGCATTAATCGATGGGGACGACGCGCTTGCAGATGTGAAGAGTGCAGCTGCTCTGATGGATCGGTCCTTGGCAGGTGATGGCGAAGCACAATTCGTGGTGAGCCAAGTTGAAGGGCATGAACTTCTCTGGTTTGGACCAACTGAGATTGAATTCGTTCTGCAAGTGGATAAATAGATGCCGACGTTAGATGAGTTGGTAGGTGGGAAATCGGCGCTCACTTCAGAAGATCTGATCACGCTCCATTCGTTGATTGCTGATTGGCAACTTTTAGCTGACCTCTCCTTTGCTGACTTACTCTTATGGGTACCTTTGCGAGCTGATGCCAATAGTTGGCCTTCTGGACACATGGTGGTTGCCCAGATGCGCCCTACCACCGGCCCTACCGTGCTGCCCAATGATCTAGTAGGCACGCAAGCAGCCTGGGGGACGCGCGCCGATCTTGATAGTGCGCTCAGCGAAGAGAAAATCATGCGCTCTCGCGCAGCGGTCATTCGTGATGGATTCTCAATTCGGGATGAAGTCATTCCAGTTCGACATAACAATAGAGTCATTGCATTAGTAAGTCGCCACACAAATGCGAATAATCAACGAACTGCTGGTCGTCTCGAAGAGATATATCTTGAATCGAGCAATGATCTTGCCGAGATGATGGTTGAAGGTCTCTATCCGATTGCAAACGCCACCGGAAATGTTCGTGTAGGTGATGGCCTGATCCGGGTTGACGCCCACGGCAAAGTTAGTTTTGCCAGCCCTAACGCGCTTTCAGCGCTGCGTAGATTCGGTATTCAATCAAGTATTGAGGATCAAGATCTCGGAGTTGTCGTTACAGAGGCTTTGAAGTTTGGTGCACGCACACCAGTTGATGAATCTCTTATTCCGCTATTTCAGGGAAGGTCACATCGCGAAACAGAGATTGAGCGCCGCGGGTCGATCCTTGATGTGCGCGTAATTTCTCTTTCTCGCGAGCATCAGAAATTGGGTGCTCTTGTATTGCTTCACGACGTCAGTGAAATTAGACGAAGAGAACGCGAACTCCTCAGCAAAGATGTCACTATCCGGGAAATCCATCACCGAGTAAAGAACAATCTACAAACAGTCTCGGCACTTCTCCGTCTGCAAGCCAGACGATTAGAAGATCCGGCTGGTCGCGCGGCACTCAACGAAGCGGTGCGTCGCGTAGCTGCAATTGCTGTTGTACACGAGACCTTGTCCAACGGAGCACAGACGGATGAGAATGTAGATATCGATCTCATTATTGATCGCTTGATGGCACTTGTTGTAGATGTCTCTCCCACGAGCAAACGTATCTCCGTAGTACGTTCCGGAAATGCTGGACATCTCCCGCCTCACCGAGCAACTCCCCTCGCGATGGTATTAGCCGAACTCTTCCAAAATGCGTTAGAGCATGGGCTCGCTTCAAGCGGCGAAACTTTAACAGTGACGGTGGCCCGCGAGGAGAACTCTCTCGAGATTCAGGTCTCTGACGATGGAGTTGGTCTCCCTGCAGATTTTGATCTCGCTTCGTCAACTCACTTAGGTTTGCAGATCGTGAAGACGCTCACCGAGAATGAGTTGCAAGGTTCGATTACCTTGAAGGTGAGAACCGGTCAAGGAACAGATGCGCTTTTGTACATCCCACTCTGAAGAAGTTTTTCGCAAGTTATTTGAGATTTGCAAGCATTTTCTGCATCTGAGTGATTTGAGAACTTTGAGAAGCCACAATCTTCTCTCCAAGGTTCTTTACCTCGACGTTCGCGCTATCTCTGATCATCATTGTCATATGAATTGCTCCTTCATGATGAGCAATCATGCCGGTGAGGAAAAGTTTGTCAAAGATATTGCCAGTTGCTTTCTTGAGATTAGCAAGTTCGGTTTCGGAGAGCATGCCTCCCATTCCTTCACTCATGGTATGACCCATCTCGGTGGGAGCGTTAGCTAAAGTAAGCCAACTCTTCATCTGCATGATCTCCGGAGATTGTGCGTCTCGGATCGATTCAGCAAGTGCAAGTATCTCTGTATTTTTACTGGTAAGCAATGCAAGATTTGATAACTCTACCGCTTGCTCATGGTGAGGGATCATCATTTGTGCAAACATAATATCGTTGCCTTGAAACGCAGAGGCATTATTTGATTGAGTAGAATTCATTGACATCACGTCATCGTGACCATTGTGGTGTACTCTCCCACGGTCTTGTGGCTGCGTGCGTTGATCAATGAGAATTGCTCCAATGACTGCTAGTAAAATTGCAATTACGGCGAGCAATATTCCGGACTTCTTGTCAATATTGATCTGCATTTGCGAGGCCTTTCGTACGAATCTTCAGAAGATGAAAGTGATCCTGCCGAAAGAAACTGTGAAATGGCTGAAAATTACGCTGTACGCGCGCGGTTGCGGGCCGCTCGACGCTTCAGCGCGCGACGCTCATCTTCAGAAAGTCCCCCCCAGACGCCAGCATCCTGTCCGCTCTCTAATGCCCATTGCAGGCAGGGAGCTTGGACGGGGCAGCGAGCGCACACTGCTTTGGCTTCTTCGATTTGGGCTAAGGCGGGACCGGTATTGCCGATCGGAAAGAAGAGCTCAGGATCTTCATCCCGGCAAGCCGAATCGTGTCGCCAATCCATCGCCAACCGCTCACTATCTGGCGCTCTTAGCGCCGCTAAAGATCCCACATGGTGGTGGTCATCTCACGAACCCCGTTGAAGAAACACTCTCTTCCTGCGGGGTATTCCATCATCGGCGAACTCATGGCGCACAGTGGTGTGCGGGGAAGGTGCGTCTCAGACTTTTCAATTGTCGGGTAGTCAAGGGGTGCATTCAAGGGTAACGGGACGATTCGCCGGCTTTTCTCGGGTGATTCTCATCTCTCAAAGCGATCGAAACGGACATTTAGCACATTTCATCGCGAGTTCGTGAGATTTCTTTGGGCGCGTGCGACGCCACGCTGTCGGTGGGAGGCGGTCTACTTGGCTCATGGCCATTCACCTCCTCCTTGGCGCGCCCGGAAGCGGCAAGAGCACACGGGCGGTGGCCGCGGTCAGAGAGTCGCTCGCATCCGGCGGACGACCGCTCCTTCTCGGTTTTGGCCGAGATGCAGTGGCGCTCTTACGTGAGCAGGTCGGGGTCAATGGCGTCCGGCGCGAACCGATCGTGCGGACCTTCCATGGCTTGGCCTTTTCACTCCTGCAAAAAAACCATAGAGCCGGACCGACTCCATTCTTACTTTCCGGTGCCGAACAGGATGTATTCATACGCCGACTGCTTGCCGAGGGGCTTACCGACTGGCCGGCAACCTTCTCCCAAGCGATAGAAACAGCGGGCTTTGCAAAAGAACTTCGCGACCTGCTTTCACGCGTAGTGGAGCGCGGAATTTCTCCGGCGGAGTTCGCCGCGATCGGGGAAGGCGCAGATCGACCAGAGTGGGTGAGCGCAGCTCATTTTTATTCTACGTATCTCGACAGGCTCTCAGAGGAGCGACCCGGAGCTATCGATCCCAACGCACTCATTCTTGGTGCAATCACTCTCTTAAGAAATGATCCAACCGTTCTGAGCCAAGTGCGCTCATCGTTCAACCTTCTGGTCGTTGACGACTTTCACGAGGCAGATCCTTCCCAACGGATGCTGCTCTCACTCATTGCCCAAGATTCCTTATTCGTGACCGCAGATCCAGCTTCTGCGGTGGGTAAGTTTCGCGGGGCAGACCCAGAAGGCATGGTTGCCGCCCTCGAAAGCATCGCGATCGAGCGACACGATGAATTAGTTACAGAAGTGCTCAGTGTGAATCATCGGGCAACACACGAAATTGCTCACGTGCTACAGGGCGTGTCTAGTGAAATACCTCGTAGCGACTACTCCCACGCAGCACTCACAGAACGAAGTGGCGGTGCAATTCGTATCGAGAATTATGGCTCAGTGATTGACGAGGCAACGGCCATTGCACTTTGGTTTCAAGAGTTGCATGTGATCGAAGGCCTGAGTTACCGGGAAATGGCTGTGATTACTAGAAATAGCAATACAGAACTCTTTCGAATCGCATTCTCGGCTTTAGGCATTCCTATTGCACACACACCCGAGCTTCCCTTGGCAGAGCGAAACGCAATCTGGCCTATCTTTACGCTGATCTCCTTAGCCGATGCCTCGCTCAAGTCAGAGTTCGATGCGCACCAATATGACTCAGAGGTCGAAGAATTAATGCTCTCCATCTACGGAGAAGCAGATATGTTCGATATTAAGCGGCTTAATGAACTTCGCTTTCGATCAGGATCTAGCGGCTCTGCACTTTACGAACTTCTCAATGAGCGTAACGATCTGCCAACCACGCGCATTTCGAAGTACATCGAGGAGGTGCGAAAGATACTTTCGAAGTCGGGGGGTCGCACAGATGAGATTCTCTGGAAGGTGTGGCAACTTCTCTCGAACGCCGGAGAGCCCGCTGCTATGTGGCAAAACGTAGCTCTCTCCGGTGGTCGTAAGGGCGAGGCCGCCCACGAAAACCTCGATTCAGTTATCGAATTGATGCAAAACGCTTCTCGCTTTACCGAGCGAAAGCCCAAGTCTCGTGTCATGGAATTCGTGCATGAAATGCAGAGCCAAGAATTTGATGCAGATGTCATCAGGCCACGGCGAATCGAACGAGAGCGCGTAGCAATTACTAGCGTTCACCGGGCTCGCGGAAGAGAGTGGCGGGTGGTTGCTATTCCCTCGCTCAACGGCGGTGCCTGGCCAAATCTCACGCCTCGCGGTTCACTGCTCGGCAGCGAAGAGTTTGTTGAACTTCACGATCGTAGCGATAACTCTGCGAACGCAGAGATTCTCAAACTCAACGCGAGCAGCGCGCTCTTGATTGATGAACGACGACTCCTCAATTCCGCCGTAGGTCGAGCCAGTGAATACCTCATGATTTCGGCAGTTACTGGTGAAGATTCCAGGCCATCGCGCTTCTTTCGCGAAATCAGTCAAAGGATGAGGCCTACTTCAACAGGAGTGAGCAAAGTATCTGATCGGCTCTCTCCTGAATCCTTCATCTCCTCGCTTCGCCAGCGGGCTACGGGTGAGGGTGGTGGAAATATTCCACCTGCTGAGACCACGCCGGAGCGAGCCGCGCAGATCCTTGGTTTCCTGGCAAATGCAGATGTTGCCGGCGCAGATGTATCTCGCTGGTATGGATATCGCCCGCTCTCTGATGATCGTCCGGTCGCGGTCGATGACGAAGAGATTCGTCTCTCGCCTAGCACCATCGATACCTTTGAAAACTGCCAATTGCGTTGGCTTCTCGCGCAAAATGGCGGTCAGCGTGGCGATACCAAATCGCAAGAACTCGGCACTCTCATTCATCAAATAGCCGAGGAGTTGATCACACCAGAAATATCCGAGAGTGATTTGCGCTCAAAACTAGTTGCTGGATTATCGGCGATCGATCTTGGCAAAGGCTGGGTACGTGCATCGTACGAAAAAAGTGCGGTCAAGATGTTCGAGAACTTACTTGAATGGCATAGGACCAATAAACGCACTTTGCTATCAGTTGAATCTCGTATCGATCTGCATATTGGCCGCGTTCATCTCACCGGAAAGATTGATCGACTCGAGAGTGACGAGAGCGGCAAGACTGTTGTGGTCGACTTAAAGACCGCAAAGAGTGCAATTTCAAAGGCAGATGCGCAAGCAACTCATCAACTTAGTGCCTATCAGCTGGCTGTGGCTGAAGGTGGGGTTCGAGATCTCGAACTAGCACCACCAGCAGGTGGCGAATTGATTTATCTCGGTGGCGAGAAAGTGTCGACGCGAGTACAGAGCGAGTTGGGGATCACAGAGGTGAAGCAGGCATTGGGGGAGATAGCTCTCAAGATGTCGGGCACATTCTTTGCCGCCCAAAAATCTAAAGAGTGCAGAATTTGCCCAGTAAAATCTTCTTGTCCCCGCATGGCGGCCGGTTCGCAAGTAGTTGATCTCGGATGAAGTATCACTACGCATCGCAAGAATTCGCCGCATCAATCGGAATTCAAATACCGAGTGATGAACAGGCGGTGGTCATCGAAGCTCCACTCGCGCCAGGTGTAGTTATTGCTGGAGCGGGGTCAGGCAAAACCGAAACGATGAGCGCGCGCGTGCTCTGGCTAGTACACACAGGGCAGGTACTTCCGGCTCAAGTGTTGGGGCTCACCTTTTCCAAGAAAGCCGCTGCCGAACTGGGCGAACGGATCGAAAAGCGATTACTCACCCTGAACGCAGCCTCCGCTAGTGGGAAGTTAACGAGCGGACATCCCTTCGCTGGCGACCCTAGTGAAGTAACTACCAGCACCTACCACTCGTACGCAGGTCGGCTCGTTGCTGAATACGGGTTAAGGATGGGTATCGATTCTTCTGGTGATGTCGTAGGGGATTCACGTATCTGGCAGCTCGCCCATCGTTTAATCATGAACTACGACGGTGATATGTCTGCGCTCTCACTTGCTCCAGACACAGTGATCGAACGTGTCTTAGATCTTGGTAGTGAGATGTTGGAACATCAAAGTAGCGCCGATGAAGTACGCGAACTCTCACAGAGTTTGGCGCTTTCATTGCTCTCTCTTCCTGATGGTAAATTTAAATATGGCTCCGATACGGTTCGCAAGATTGTGGAAGCCCAGCAAGGTCGCTTAACGCTATTGCCACTTGTGGAAGCACTTGAAAAAGAGAAAGCGCAGCGACATCTCTACTCCTTTAACGACATCATGGGCCTGGCTGCCAGAATTGCCGCAGCTATTCCCGAAATTGGTGCAAGCGAACGTAAAAAATTTAAAGTAGTCCTTCTGGACGAGTATCAAGATACAAGTCCAGCCCAGCTCACCATGCTCAAGGCGCTCTTTGCCCATGACGACCACGCAGTCATGGCAGTGGGTGACCCTCACCAATCGATTTATGCATGGCGCGGAGCAGCTGCGCACACTATCGAAGGTTTTCCCACAGATTTCGCACTGAGCAACGGCACGCCTGCATCTAAATATCAGATGCGTACAAGTTGGCGCAGCGATCGGCTCATCATCGACTTAGCAAATCTGGTGACAGAAAAACATTTGAAGGCGTGCGATGTCACACCATTGACTGCACGCTCCGAGGCTGGATTTGGCGAAATCTCGGCTCGCTTCTTCACTGATCCGGAGAGCGAAGCGGAGAGTATCGCCGATGAGTTAGCTCTCCACTGGAGTAAGAGCGATCGTCCTACGGTTGCGGTCTTGGTGCGCCAACGTTCACAAATCGAATTCTTCGAGAAGGCGCTTCGACGTCGTGGGCTTCCCGTTTTGGTCAGTGGAATCGGTGGTTTACTCTCCGAGCCTGAAGTTGCCGACATCCGCGCCACCCTCGACGTCTTGGTTAATATCGAAGCCGGCGACTCCCTCATGCGTTTGTTGACGAGCCCGCGCTGGAATTTTGTACCACGCGATCTGGTAACGCTTGGTCGATATCTTTCACAAAAGAAACGAAGCCAGAGCGAATATGACATTAACTTGCTCGATACTCTCGATGAGTTAGAAGATGTGACCGGCTTATCGGAGCGATCTCGCGAGCGCCTGTCGGAATTTAATCAAGAGTTACGATCTTTGCGAAGAGAGACGCACTTAGCGCT
>RGER01000400.1 GCA_009917815.1 Actinomycetota bacterium | reverse complement strand
TCGAAAGCCACCACGCATAATTGGCGCGGCGGAATCGCCATCTGGGTGATCATTCCCATCATCGCTTTGATCTTGTGGATTCCAGTTGCTCGACATCACTCCGATGCACACGTAGCAACGACCATTCAAAAAGCACCATGGCGCACTATCTTTCGTGATCCGATGTCTTGGTATGTAACTCTCTACATGGGAATTCAATCCACCACTTTCTACACAACCGTTGCCTGGCTACCTAAGACGCTCATCGACTGGGGCCACACCCCTGCATCTGCGGGCTCTCTACTCGCGATGACGACGGGGATATCTATTCCCTGCTCATTACTGATTCCACTCTGGCTTGGCCGCGGCATGGATCAACGTAAGCCAATGGTGTTAGTCAGTTGCGCATCACTCATTGGATTTATGGGAATGGCAGCAGCCCATAACACAGCGCCCCTGCTCTGGATCGTTCTTCTAGGTATCGGGCAATCTTCTTTTCCCACTGCCCTAGTCATGATTGCTCTGAGAGCGCGATCAGTCTCTGAAGCGGGGCCGCTCTCCGCAATGGCACAAGGCGTGGGCTACATCGTTGCGGCGATGGGGCCCATCATCGTTGGCCAGATTCATCAAGCGACAGATTCCTGGAAAGCCCCCTATTTCTTTCTTGCATCTCTCTGCGTTCTACAATTCTTTATTGGGTGGCGTGCCGCGCAGCCTCGTCCTGAAGAGTTAGCAGCAGTAAAGGATTCGCAATGAGCGAAAGTAAAGTAGATCCGATCACTGGCGATAAAATTAACGATCGCATTGTGTGGATCGATTGCGAGATGACAGGGCTCGATCTTGATAAGGATGCGCTCATAGAAATTGCTGTCATTGTTACTGATGCCGATTTGAATCCACTCGGAGATGGCGTCGACGTCATCATTAAGCCACCTACTGGTTTCACAATGAATGACTTCGTGACCAATATGCATACCGAGTCTGGCCTCATCAAAGAACTTGAAAATGGCACCACCCTTGAGTCTGCGCAGACCGAAGTAATGGCTTACGTCACCAAGTGGGTTCCTGAAGTCCGTAAAGCGCCCCTCGCCGGAAACTCAGTGGGGATGGACCGCCTCTTCATCGCGCGCGATCTCCCGCTCCTGGACGCCCACCTCCACTACCGAATTATCGACGTCTCCTCCATTAAGGAGATCGCTCGCCGCTGGTTCCCGCGCACCTACTTCGCTAGCCC
>RGER01000399.1 GCA_009917815.1 Actinomycetota bacterium | reverse complement strand
GAAGCCAGCACCGAAGAGATCGCCACCGCTCTTGGTATCGAAGAGAAGAACGTGCGCCACGCTGTTTCTCGCGCGCGCACCAACTTCCGTCGCATTCTTACTGAGTGGGTGATTGATGAGGAGCGGGGTCTTACTGCTCTTGATCTTCTCTCGTCGACGTATAAGCGTGCTGCTGCGCAAGCGAAGAATGCGGGGAAGATTGCTCTTTCATTGGTGATTTTGTTGGCTGCGTTCCTTGGGTTTAATTCGTTGACCTCGTCTGATGTGGTTTCGCCGGTGAAGGTCACGAAGGTGGTGGCTTTGCCTTCCACATCTGCTGCTCCTGCTCGTGCTTTGGGAGTGAAGCCGGCAACGACGAAGGAAGCTTCTTCTGTGGTGGTGGTTCCTTCTGCTGAACCCACTCCTGATGCCACGGTCGCTGCGGTGGATTACCTCTCAGCGATCACTGCTCGTCAAGTTCAAATTGATGCCTCCCTTGCCAAGATCGTTCCTGCCTCCTGGCCTGGTCTTGATGCAAGTGGCATGCCTGTCGGATTCACCGTCACTGATGGTGGATCGATCTCGGGTACTGCGGTGATTAACCAAGACTTCCCCGTGCTCACCAACGCAGGCACGGTGGTCTCTGAGTCTGAGTTCATGACCTCATCGGGTGCGACCAACATTCTTCTTCATCAGAAGGTCATCTATAACGGTGTCGATCTTTCTTATGAAGTGACGGCGAATGTGCGTATCGGTGGCGTCTGGAAAGAACTCCCGATCGCATCTCGCGTGAAGCAATTCACCACCCTTGCAGATGGATCCCGCCTAATCACCACCTGGCTGATGACCGATTCCACTCAAGTACTCGAAAAGGGTATCTCTGGCCCGGGCTATGGCACGGATGCGGTGCGTATTCCTTCCGCGATCACCATTCGCCTCCATACCTCTAATACCGGTCAACCTGTCTACGGCCAAGCCGTGCAGATCCTTGACCCACTCAAGGTCGGTGCCTAATGACACTGGCCCGCCTCACACAAGTTTCCTTCTGGGGTCCGGAAACCCTGAGGGGAAATGGTGCTTCCGCACGTGCGAAGCATCAGCAAGCCACAGCAGAGAAAGTCTCGGCTGTGACTACTGAAAGGAACAACATGTTAAATACTCTCAAGCGCAAAATCGCGCTTGGTGCAGTAGCTGCTGTAGGAGCTGCTGGTCTTGTGACCATCGCTGCCCCTGCTGCAAATGCTGCAGCG
>RGER01000398.1 GCA_009917815.1 Actinomycetota bacterium | reverse complement strand
ATCACATCAACGGCAACATCAATCGCGAGAAGCTCCACGAGATTCTCATTGGCCGGTACAACTTGTTCAGCTCGTTCGAGTCCACCATATATCAGGGCTGTGACACGAAATACTTCTACAACGAGTCGGCTCCTCCGGGCTCCACGGAGGGAGTGTGTCCGTGTGGTGACAGCATCTGTGTCGGCAACGGCGACGGCAGGACGCTCGGTCAGTGTAAGGAAATCACCATCAGCCCCTTTCACACAGGCTCTATCATTATTACGGGAGCAAGGCGCTTTGAGCAGATTGACAAGGCATATGTATTCATCAACAAGATTCTCAAGGAACACGCCCGAGAAATCATCAAGCCTTTTCCGGCATAATAGTAGCATGTCATTCTGGCCGAAGAAATACTATCGTGGCCTGAGCCGAAAGAATCAGACAAGGAGAAAAAAGGAAATTGCTTATCATTCCCGCATAGGTTTCAAGAATCCGAGGGCCTATACGCGCTTCAAGACAGATTCCATCATACCGACACGGCCGTCCAGCTATACCTTGAAATGGAATCGGCTTTTTCCGGATAAGAAGTCGTTGGAGGAAAGGGCCCAGGCTACCGGCGTGCCTTTGCGGTTTATCAAAGAATCCTATGATCGCGGAATGGCTGCGTGGAGGACGGGTCACCGGCCAGGGGCCACGCAACAACAATGGGGCTATGCTCGCGTATCCTCCTTTTTACTCAAGGGTAAGACGTATCATACTACCGACTCGGATTTGGCAAGGGAGGCGAAGGCGGCATCGGCGTCAGCGAGGAAGTGGTGGGATTCAAGATAACCGGCCTTGCGTTTTTTCATTCCGATGAGGACCCGAAACACCCGACAGAAATGTCTGCACCCCCGCCTCAGCAGAACCCTACCCAAGCAGCAGGCGCGGCGCAGCAGGCGTCTTCTGCTACACCCTCGCAGCAAGGCCCTGTTCCCTCACCGGCAACGCTAGTCCAGGCGGCGAAGCTGGCCATGGCCCAGGACAACCCGATCCGGCTGGACTACTACGCCGAGTCTTGCAATGGAAAGGCGTTCATGGGCGAGGACGGCGAGACGAAGGAGAAGATGCTTGTCAAGTCCTCCGAGGAGTTCACGAGCATGATACAGAAGACGTACAAGGTGGCCGAGGACTACATTGTGCTTACGGAGAACTCCATTTATATTGTGAATGGCAAGCTCCAGAAGCGCCGTATCCAGGCGAACACTCTGC
>RGER01000397.1 GCA_009917815.1 Actinomycetota bacterium | reverse complement strand
TGCGCTGAAGTTTGATCGGTGACAATGTCGATCGGAACGCCCATTGCAAATAATTGTGGAAGAACGGTGGCGCTATTTCCTACGAGACCGATAGAGATTGCCTTCTTCTCATTCTTAGCTTTAACCGCCATCGCTACGGCAGCTTCAAGGTTGTCAGCGATGACATCGAGGTAGCGCTTTGTCACACGTCGCTTGAGTCGTGACCCATCGATATCGACAATGAGACAGGTTCCCTCATTCATCGTGACAGCAAGTGGCTGTGCGCCACCCATTCCGCCGCAACCACCTGTGACAGTAAGCGTTCCTGCCAGAGTTCCACCGAAATGCTTTTCAGCAACGGCTGCGAAAGTTTCGTAGGTTCCTTGAAGAATTCCCTGAGTACCAATGTAAATCCAAGAACCAGCTGTCATCTGACCGTACATAGTCAGCCCTAAATCTTCGAGGCGACGAAATTCCGGCCAGGTTGCCCAATCTCCCACAAGATTCGAATTGGCTAGGAGAACACGCGGAGCCCATTCGTGAGTTTGAAAAACGCCAACGTAAGTGTCTTAACAAGAGCGTCAAAAGATTCCCAGTTACGCGCTGCTTTACCAGTGCCACCGTAGACAACTAATTTGTCGGGGTGTTCTGCAACCTCAGGATCGAGATTGTTTTGCAACATACGAAGGGCTGCTTCTTGCCCCCACCCGACGGCGCTTTTGGTCGTACCCCGTGGTGCTCTTACTGGGCGTGGTCCTGACATCATTTGAGCACTATATATCTGGCGTCAATGAGCTACCACTACCCTTGATACATGGCATTGCCTCATGATCCCCTTTGGCCAAGAGCCCAATCTCTCTTTTCGAAAGATAAGAGTGCGCGTAGCGATGTTACTCTCTTCGGAATTCCTGCATCGAAAACCAGCTTAAGCCCTACCTCTGCACATCAGACGCCAGATGCGATTCGCGATGCGCTCCTGCGTTATTCAACTGCACATAGCAAC
Source organism: Actinomycetota bacterium (assembly GCA_009917815.1). Lineage (GTDB taxonomy): Bacteria > Actinomycetota > Actinomycetes > Nanopelagicales > Nanopelagicaceae. The sequence continues at coordinate 248 of RGER01000397.1, read as the reverse complement.
CAGGATGTGGATCTAAGAAAGTTGTCACTCTCTGATTGCGGAGATCTTGCCTCATCTGATGTAGATGAATCAGAGACAATCGCACAAGTTCGCGAGATCGCACAACGAAGTAGTTTCCTCATCGCTCTTGGTGGAGACAATTCAATTACTTTCTCTGCAGCACGTGGCTCAGAGGCTACTGGTCTTATAACTCTAGATGCGCATTACGATCTTCGTGATGGAATCAGTAATGGTTCCCCAGTACGGAG
>RGER01000396.1 GCA_009917815.1 Actinomycetota bacterium | reverse complement strand
CCGAAATCATAGGGCGCGGAAGTTATCCAGAATCTTCAAATCTCGTGCGCTCGGGAAGCAGTTACGGTGTGGGGGAGGCGCTGCTCTTTGGGCTCTCACGATCGCCGCGGGTAGTGATAGGTCTAGGTGGCACCGCGATTAATGATGGTGGAGCGGGCTTGCTTGCTGCACTCGACGCTTCAGCAAATGTGCGACTTGATCAAGGTGGTATTGGGTTGGCCGGGATCACGGAGCTCGATATCACCCGTGCCCGTGCAGCACTTTCGTGGTGTGAAATTCTCATTGCCACGGATGTTGATAACCCACTCACCGGCCCTCAAGGTGCTACTGAAATGTATGCACCCCAAAAAGGTGCGACGCCGGCGGACGTGCGCGAATTGGAGAGCTACTTACGTGAGTATGAGTTGGCGTTAGTGGCTGCTTCAAGTGCAGAGAGTCTGGGTGCTGGCTCCGGCGCGGCCGGGGGATTGGGGGCGGCGCTCTTGGCCCTTGGCGCACGCCGGGTCTCGGGGATTGAAGAGGTGGCGCGTCAGGTTGATCTGGCCGGCGCCGTGGCATGGGCTGATTTGGTGGTGACGGGCGAAGGCTCCTTCGATTGGCAATCGTTGCGCGGGAAGGTGGTCTCGGGGGTGGCTTTTCACGCTACCCGCCTGGGCAAGCCCACAATCGTGCTCGCCGGCCAGGTCCATTGCGGTCGTCGTGAATACACGAGCATCGGAATCGAATCGGCCTATGCGATGGCTGAAACGCCTGAGCAGGTGGCAGAGTCGATGGCTCGCCCACAGCAAGCACTCGCCGCGCTCGCAGAACGGGTTTCCAGGACGTGGAGTGCGTAGATAGCCAGTAGTATGGAATTAAGTCTGAGGCCCCGGTGTTTATTGGGGTAGCTGTTTATGGGAGTAACGATTTAATTTAGGGGAGAGAATTATGTCTGAGACAACCACAACTGACTCGAGCACCGATATGGGCGGAATCTTGTTGACCGATCATGCGGCGAGCAAAGTTGCTGCTCTGCTCGAGCAAGAGGGACGCACGGATCTCAGCCTTCGCATCTCGGTACAACCTGGTGGCTGCTCTGGAATGCGCTACCAACTCTATTTTGATGATCGCACACTTGATGGCGATGTTGTCCGCGAATTCGGCTCTGTTAAGGTCGTCACGGACCGGATGAGCGCTCCTTATCTCATGGGTGCCTCCATCGACCATGTCGATACGATCGAGAAGCAAGGC
>RGER01000395.1 GCA_009917815.1 Actinomycetota bacterium | reverse complement strand
AGGTAAGTAGCGCTCGATCTCACGAGAGATCACTTCCGGGAAAGCGCCAAACTCTTTAAGCACAGTGAGAGTGGTTTCGAGAAGACCATCGATGGCGTAGAAAGCATCTGCGAGCGCAACTCGACGCACTACAGAACAGGAGACATCCCCCTCGTTCCATTGATCGCCGGAGATCTCGGCGATCATGTGGGCGTAACCACGAAGCACTACAGCGAGTCCGTTGATGCGTTCACAAGAACGGGTATTCATCTTGTGCGGCATCGCTGAGGAACCCACTTGGCCTTGCGCAAAACCTTCGGTAACAAGTTCGGCGCCAGCCATCAAGCGAATGCTGGTGGCAAGTGATGAGGGACCTGCAGCAAGTTGTACGAGGGCGGTAAGCGCTTCGTAATCAAGAGATCGTGGGTAGACCTGACCTACAGAGATGAGGGTGCGTTCAAATCCAAGATGCGTGGCGATACGTTCTTCTAACTTCGCATACTTCGCTTCGTCTCCATCAAAGAGATCGAGTGCATCTTGCGCAGTTCCAACTGGTCCTTTGATACCGCGCATGGGATAACGCGAAAGAAATGATTCGATGCGTTCGAATGCAATGAGACTCTCTTGAGCGGCGTTTGCGAAGCGCTTTCCGAGAGTGGTCATTTGCGCCGGTACGTTATGTGAACGTCCCGAGATGGGTTGTTCTGTATACGTTGCTGCTAATTCGCCGAGTGAATGGAGAAGCGCGACGGTGCGATTCCGTACCAATTCAAGCGAGTTCTTGATTTGTAGTTGTTCTACGTTTTCAGTGAGGTCGCGGCTCGTCATTCCGGTATGGATGGCTTCATGTCCGGCAAGAGCGTTGAATTCTTCGATGCGCGCCTTCACATCGTGTCGAGTAATGCGTTCCCGTGCTGCAATGGACTCGAGATCAACTTGGGTACGTGACTTCTCGTAGGCCGCGATCACCTCTGCTGAGATGTTGAGACCGAGCTCCTTCTGCGCTTTGAGTACGGCGATCCAGAGATCGCGCTCAGCGACCACTTTCGATTCTGGTGACCAGATCTCGCGCATCTGCGCTGACGCATACCGGCTCGCTAAGACGCTCATAGGTTCATCCTCTCATCTTCGGCTAGTTTCACTTCTGCTTCAGGGCGGCGATGTCGCTTCGATAATGTGCGCCCGCAACTCTGATCTTGTTGATGGTCCCGTAGGCGATGGAGCGCGCCTCTTCCAGAGTGGCGCGATCCA
>RGER01000394.1 GCA_009917815.1 Actinomycetota bacterium | reverse complement strand
CTTCCGCTACTGGAAGCAGTGTCGCAACTGCCTCGGAAAGCTCGACAGGAAGTGTGAGCGCTGTTCCCACAGCTACAGGAACTCCGAGCGCGACTGGAAGCAGTGTTTCTACGGCAACGGCAACTTCTTCCGCTACTGGAAGCAGTGTCGCAACTGCCTCGGAAAGCTCCACAGGAAGTGCGAGCGCTGTTCCCACAGCTACAGGAACTCCCACCGCGACTGGAAGCACTGTTTCTACGGCAACGGCAACTCCTTCCGCTAGTGTGAGCGCTGCCGCAACTACCTCAGAAAGCTCCACAGAGAGTGGTACAGGGGCCGCCACAGCTACGGGAAGCTCTACCGGGACAGGAAGCAGTGTTGCGACTGCTACTGCTATCGTCACATCTACAGGGACTGGTAGCAGTGTTGCCACGACAACGGCAACTTCTTCAGCCAGTATGAGCGCTGCCGCAACTGCCTCAGAAAGCTCCACAGGAAGTGGCAGAGCGACGGCTAGCGCTATAGGAACATCTACTACGACTGGTAGCAGTCTTCCCACAAGAACTGTCACTACTTCACCTACAGGAAGCAGCGCTACCACGGCAACGGCAAGTTCAACAGGAAGCTCTACGGCAATGACATCTTTCACATCAGCCCCTTCTCCTAGTGCTATTTCCACCGCCACTGGAAGCTCCACAGAGAGTGGCACAGCGGCTGCGACGATAACACCTGTCCCTACACAGACAGGAAGTTCGACTTCCACACTTACAGCTACGCCGACTCTTACACAGACTGTGACGGGCTCGCCCACTACAACCCCTACTCTTACAGGAACAGGCACTCCATCTGTAACTGTATCTCCTAGCAGGTCAGGAACTCCCTCTGTAACGCTCACTCCTACTTCTACCAATACGCCAAGCGTGACACCATCCAAAACGGCAACCCCTTCAGTGACCCCTTCCACTACTGTGACTGCGACTAGAACAATAACGCCGTCTGCCACACCTTCCGTGACTCGCACGAGCTCTGTGACAACTACCCCCACAGTGTCCCCTTCAAGGACTGTGACACCTTCCGTAACCCCTTCCGTCACAATATCCCCTACAAAGACGAATACACCGTCTATGACCCCCTCTGTGACAAAAACCCCCTCTGTAACACCTTCCGCTACGGTATCCCCTTCTAAAACTACCACGCCTTCTGTGACACCTTCGGCCACGGTATCACCCTCTAAAACTAGTAGCCCTTCTGTCACCCCTTCTGTGAGTCCCTCGGT
>RGER01000393.1 GCA_009917815.1 Actinomycetota bacterium | reverse complement strand
TTTCTCTGCGTGACAGCTTCGATCAGAATCTGCTTTCGCTCTTCATCAACGTAGATAAAGATTCTGATACTGCCGAGGGAGATTCTTTGACAAATTGCGTCCCTGATCTTGATTGGAAGCCTATTGATTTGGCGGCGTGCTTGACTACTGAGTTGAAGTACATACTCATGATCCTTCATGAGCGCGCGCCTTTCTCGCTTGCGCTGCGCCAGAACCAAAAGCTTCGTCTTCACTTGAATAAAATCTTCCTGCAGCGATATCTTCGCGTCCCTGCTTTATGGCTGAGAGCGTTTCTTCATCAGAGAGAATCTCTAATTCGTCTTGCGCCTTGCTCCACTCATCAGATTGGAGAAGAATGAAAGTTTCTCCACTTTCCAAGAGAACCTCTAGAGGCTCATTACTTGATTTCACCTCCTCCAGAATTTCGGGGAGATGTGCAGCCAATTCGGCTTGCGTTACTCGCTTCATAAGAGTGGACTCTACGTCCTTTGAAGTGCGTTGTGAATGTGCGGCGATAATTGTCATCGCCATATAGTGAAGCAAGGCGCTAAAACATGCTCCCGGTTATCCGCAGATATGACTCTGCGTACTTACTTTGGGTTTCGGCGATCACTATGTGTGGAAGTTCGGGTGGCGGGAGTTCGCCGCTCTTATCCCACGAGGATTTAGCTAACCAATCGCGAAGAAATTGTTTATCAAAAGAAGGTTGTGCGTGACCTGGCTGCCACTTTGAGAGCGACCAGAAACGCGATGAATCAGGGGTGAGTGCCTCATCTCCGAGTGTGATCACACCGGCGGAGTTACGACCGAATTCAAATTTAGTGTCGGCGAGAATGACGCCGCGCGCTTTGGCGATGGCATGCGCGCGCTGGTAGATCGCGATGGAGAGTGTGCGCAGAGTGTTCGCATCTTCGATGCCGATGAGATCTACGACCCGATCGAATGGCACATTCTCATCGTGCTCACCGACTTCAGCTTTCATTGCGGGAGTGAAGATGGGTTCGGGTAATTCGCTGCCATCGACAAGACCAGGGGGGAGTGCAATGCCGCAGACCGTTCCGCTCTCGTTATATTCGGCTAATCCAGAACCTGCGAGGTAGCCCCGGACTACGCACTCCACCGGAAACATCGTAAGTTCTTCGCAGATCACTGCGCGCTTACGTACTTCCTGCGGAACTTCGGTTGAGATCACGTGATTGGGAACGATGTCGGCGATCTGCTTAAACCACCAGAGTGAGAGTTGGGTGAGCACTACACCC
>RGER01000392.1 GCA_009917815.1 Actinomycetota bacterium | reverse complement strand
GAGCCTCCTGCGGAGTTGGAGCGCTGGTCGCGATGGGATATTGGTGCCACGAGCTCTGCGGCGGCGGAGCGCCTTCATGCGGCCGGCTTGCCTCCTGATATCGTGATTTGTCTGAATCCGCATGAGGAAACTGCGGCCTGGTGTAAGAGCGGGCAGGCAAAGGCTGCGCGTATCGTGGCCGTCACAAAGGCATTTGTAGAATTCATCACGATTGAAAAACTCGCCACGCTTCGTCTAGGAAATCTCATTTGCCTCGATGAGATTCATGATATGTATCCCTTTGTAGGGGCCAAGTGGGACGGCACGGAGAATGACGCAAAGATTCTTCTGGCCCTTGTCCTACAGATGGGGCGCACATTCCCTGTCGAGCCTTCTAGCCGTAATACACGGAGCCTTCGCCTTGAATCTGCTATTCAAAGGCCGCAGCCCCTATGGCTCGTAGGCCAGTATTATAAACCGGACCAGGCCAGGCGGGGTCGAGAGATTGAGGCATGTTTCCAGAAAAATCTAGAGTGCCCTGTTATTGATAAGATTGTTCTATTGAATGAGCGGGCTTATGGCCTGAAACATCCGAAGGTAGAAGAGCGTGTGATTGCGAAGCGCCTCACATACGCGGATGTGATTCGCTGGATTGTCGAGCACGCTCCCGCTGATACGCTTATCGCATTCGCGAACGCGGACATTTTTCTGGACGCGGATACGTGGCGTAATCTATGGTCGACGGATTTGGAGACGGTGCCGAAGTTTCTCGCGATCCTTCGGTGGAATGTGGACTCCGTCAGCGCGATAGATAAGGCGACTCTATTCGGGCCGCGCGCAGATTCCCAGGATACTTGGGTCGTTTCTTCCAATGCCGTCAAGGCCGTCACATGGGACTGGGCGGCCCTGGATTTCCCTTTTGGGAAGGGCGGCTGCGACAATGCGATTACAATGGAGATGTTTAAAAAGCGTTTCCTTATTGCGAACCCTGCGCTCAGCCTGAAAACGTATCACTTACATGCGAGCGAGGTGCGGACATATGACCCGAGGAACATTGTGGATAAGCCGGCCTATTTGTATATTCACCCTACAGGGCTCCATGATAAGAAGCCTATGGTCTCTATTGATAATGTGGCGGCACCTCATCCCTTCAAGTTCGCCTCATTTGCGCGCCCTGTGCGCGGCCCTCTTACACCCGCACAGGCACGCACATTCTGTACAATGGTTTCACGGGCCACCCAGGGTGTGGTAGAGTTGGACGCAGATGATGACAATGTATG
>RGER01000391.1 GCA_009917815.1 Actinomycetota bacterium | reverse complement strand
TGATTAGAGATACCAGCATTGAGGTCATCGCGGATTTCTTTCCGCTCTTTCAAGAGTTCGATGCATTTGAGGCGCTTCGCGTATTAAAGAAAGTTCCCACCGAATTTTTCTGTGGCTTGGCGGATCGACTCACACCGCCGGATCACACCTCTACGATGGGTGAGCAGGTGCCCAAGGCGCGAGTACACCTTCTTCCCAAGACCGGCCACTTGCTTATGCTGGAGCGACCTGATCAAGTCACAGAATCAATCGTGAGACTTGTTCGTGACGAGGCCTAGTACCTTCCGGTAGCCTCAGGCGCGTGACTTCACCGATCCTGACCCTCGAGGGCGTAGGCGTGACCTTTGGTGGACTCAAGGCCCTCTCCGATGTCCACCTCGAAGTACACCCGGGCCAGGTCGTCGGATTAATCGGGCCGAACGGAGCTGGCAAGACCACCCTTTTCAATGTCATCAGCGGATTTGTCACACCACAGAGCGGAACCATGTCATGGGAGGGCGAAAAAATTCGCTTCCCTCATCCCGACCAACTCATCAAGCGAGGTATCGCCCGCACACTTCAAGGCGTCGGTCTCTTCTCTGATCTCACCTGTGTGGAAAATGTGATGGTGGCTCTTACTCACAAGTCCCGCACCGGAATGTTAAGCGCCATCTTCGGTACGTACGATCGCGACGAAGCACGATTACGAACGCGCGCACTTGAAGCGCTGGAATTATGTGGTGCTGCGGACCTTGCTCACGCAAAACCAAGTGATCTTGCTTTTCCACTTCTCAAACGAGTCAGTCTAGCTCGCGCGCTAGTGGCAGAACCGAAACTTCTCCTGCTCGATGAGCCAGCAGGTGGATTAGGAGCCGAAGATTTGAGATGGCTCTCCGGGATCATCAATTCTCTCGACTGTGCGGTGCTCTTGGTAGAGCACCATATGGATGTCGTGATGTCGGTCAGCGAAAAAATCTACGTCTTAGATTTCGGCCAAGTGATCGCGAGCGGTACTCCCGAGCAAGTTCGCCAGGATCCTGCAGTAGTTGCTGCCTATTTAGGTGCTGCTGCAGTTGGGGGCGACCATGCTGCGCATTGATTCACTCACCACTGACCACGGGCAGGTTCGCGCGGTTGATCACGTGTCATTCGATGTGGCGGTGGGAAGTTGCACGGCAGTGATTGGTGCCAACGGCGCTGGTAAGTCTTCTTTACTCCGCACTCTCTCGGGGCTGGTAAAAGCCACTTCAGGAAGTGCGAGTTGGGGCGATATTGATTTGT
>RGER01000040.1 GCA_009917815.1 Actinomycetota bacterium | reverse complement strand
ACCTCCACACCTTGCGTGGTGAGATTCTCGCCAAAACGCCCGTTACCTATTTGAATTCCGAGTTGGCTCTCCCACCAGTCGCCATCTTCACGCGCATAGGCATAGACCGCCTTATTGCGGCCGCCATGAGCCTTTACATCAAGAACAGCATCGCCTTCGACATGATCATTTGCCAGCAGAATTCGACGTTCGACAGGACGTTTATCTATTCCGGTCCGGCCAACTGAACCGGTCCACTCCCCCTCGTGTACGACTGCCGCAATATTTACCGAGAGGAGGCGCTTCATTTCTTCGCCTTTTCTTTCACTTCGGCATCTGTGGAGAGGGCCGCGATGAAGGCTTCTTGTGGGACTTCTACACGCCCCACCATCTTCATTCGCTTCTTACCTTCCTTCTGCTTTTCCAGAAGTTTACGCTTGCGGGAAATGTCACCGCCGTAGCACTTGGCAAGAACATCTTTGCGAATGGCTCGGATACTTTCGCGGGCAATGACACGCGATCCAATGGCTGCCTGAATAGGAACTTCGAATTGTTGCCGGGGAATGAGTTCACGCAATTTCTGCGTCATCATCACACCGTAAGCGTAGGCCTTGTCTTTGTGCACAATCGCGCTAAAAGCGTCCACCGCTTCACCTTGAAGCAGAATATCGACCTTAACGAGATTTCCATCTTCTTCGCCAGTGGGTTCGTAATCGAGAGAGGCATAACCGCGAGTGCGTGATTTCAAGTTATCGAAGAAGTCGAAGACGATCTCTGCCAAAGGAAGCGAATAGCGAATTTCGATGCGGTCTTCAGAGAGGTAGTCCATTCCCATCAATGAACCTCGGCGTTGTTGACAGAGCTCCATGATGGTTCCGATGAACTCACTTGGCGCCAAGATTGTGGCGCGCACAACTGGCTCAAAAACTTGCCCAATCTTTCCGGTGGGAAATTCGCTGGGGTTGGTCACGCGAATCTCTTTGCCATCTTCCATAATGACTCGGTAGACGACGTTAGGTGCCGTGGAGATGAGATCAAGACCAGCTTCGCGCTCTAAGCGCTCACGCACAATCTCTAAGTGGAGCAAGCCCAGGAAGCCGCAGCGAAATCCAAAACCAAGTGCAGCTGAAGTCTCTGGTTCATACACCAAGGCGGCATCGTTAAGTTGGAGTTTGTCGAGCGCTTCACGCAATTGCGTGTAATCCGCGCCGTCCATGGGGTAAAGCCCGGAGAAAACCATAGGGCGAGGATCTTTATATCCGCCGAGTGCAACAGTGGCCGGACGTACTGCGTTTGTGACCGTGTCACCCACACGTGATTGGCGTACATCCTTCACACCTGTAATCAAGTAACCCACCTCACCGACACCAAGGCCTTTACCAGCAATCGGTTCTGGTGAGATAACGCCCACTTCTAACATCTCGTGGCGCACACCCGTAGAGAACATCATGATTTGATCACGGCCAGAGAGGTGACCATCGATCACACGCACATAAGTGACCACCCCGCGATAGGTGTCGTAAACCGAATCGAAGATCATTGCTCGTGCTGGGGCATCCGCATCACCTTGTGGTGAGGGAATTTGTAACACAATCTGATCGAGCAATTCTTCAACGCCCATTCCGGTCTTACCAGAGACACGAAGACAATCACTTGGATCGCAACCAATCAGGCGTGCCAACTCGTCGGCGTACTTATCAGGTTGGGCCGCCGGTAAATCGATCTTATTGAGCACGGGAATAATGGTGAGATTGTTCTCCATTGCCAAGTAGAGGTTCGCAAGCGTTTGGGCTTCAATTCCTTGGGCCGCATCAACTAGGAGCACGGCCCCTTCACACGCGGCCAGCGAGCGCGATACTTCGTAAGTGAAGTCGACGTGGCCGGGAGTGTCGATCATGTTCAAGATATAGGGCTTGCCATCGAGACCCGAGCGCCAAGGCAGACGCACAGCTTGGCTCTTAATAGTGATGCCGCGCTCACGTTCGATATCCATGCGATCGAGATATTGAGCGCGCATGTTGCGTGCCTCAACTACGCCAGTGATTCCGAGCATGCGATCAGCAAGCGTAGATTTCCCATGATCGATGTGGGCGATGATGCAAAAGTTGCGGATGCTCTCCGGCGGAGTTTGCGACGGAAGAAAGGCCTCGTTTAGCGGGAGCGCAGGCATCGGAGCCTCGCGTGGGGGTTAAAGCGCAGCGGCGCGCTTAGCCATCGCCGACTTTTTGTTGGCGGCTTGATTGGCGTGAATGACACCTTTGGTCACAGCCACATCAAGCTGGCGAGATGCATGGCGGAGAGCTTCGGTGGTTGCGCTCTTATCGCCGGACTCAGCAGTGTCACGGAAGCGACGAACAGCGGTCTTGAGCGAGGACTTCGCGGCCTTGTTACGTTCGCGTGCCTTCTCGTTCGTCTTGATCCGCTTGATCTGCGACTTGATATTCGCCACTGAATGCTTCCTTTGCTTCAACTACCTCTGAGGACTGATCTGCTCTAAGTCAGAGAGAGTACCAGCGAGCGCGGGAAGCCCCCAAACCGAGGGGTGTTTCCGTGCGTAATCCGGTCAGGTGCGGGTTCGAGCGATCGCGATGACCGCGCGTTCCAAGGCAAATATGGGGTCCGCTCCCCCGCCTTTCACCGCTCCGTCAGCGCGGGCCACCTCAGTGATGGCCGCAGCGATACCCGGGCCGGTCCAGCCAGGAAGCTGGCGGCGGGCCTTATCGATCTGCCAGGGCGCCATCCCTAACTGACCGGCCAACTCAGCAGAGCGCAGGGAGCGGGGTGCGCTACCGACTCGCGCCAAGGTGCGCAGGGCGCCTGCGAGAGCGCTGGTGATCATCACGGGATCGGTTCCCGTATCGAGGGCATGGCGCAATGTCGCGAGCGCATCACCAGCTCGCCCCTCAAGGAGGGCATCAGTGACATCGAAGCCCGTCGCTTCGATCCGGCCCCCATGAAAACGCTCGACCGCTTCTATGGTGATCTCCCCTGCAGTATCTGCAATGAGTTGGCTCAGACTGTTAGCCAATTCTCGAAGATCGGAGCCGATCGCATCGACAAGTGCTTTTGCCGCCTCGGGTGAGATCTTGCGTCCTCGTGAAAGCGCTTCAGTTCGGAGAAATTGAATCTTGTCGCTATCACGTTTCATCGCTTCGCAAGGAGTCTCCCTGGCGCCTGCTTTGCGAAGAGCCTCTAGGAGCGCTTTACCTTTCACTCCCCCTTTATGGAGGGCGATCACAGTAATGGTGGGATCGGGGTCTTCGATGTAAGCCAAGAGCGCAGGATTCATCTCGCTATCAAGGTCTTGCAAGTTGCGAATGACGACTGCCCGCGCTTCACCAAAGAGTGAGGGAGCGAAGAGATCGCCAAAACGCGCATCATCGATCTCGTTGGCTTCCACACTCTCCACGACAAGATCACTGGATTGCGCTTTCAGTGCGGCTGTTGTGGTTTCCACTACTCGATCAGCCAAAAGTGTCTCTGGCCCAAAGGCGAGAAAGAGTTGGCTATTCATACGCATAAGCCTAGCCCGCGCGGTGCCAAATTGTGCGCCTCGGTTTCACCACGGCTAATGGGGAGACCACCGCGACCGAACCATCCCGATCTGTCCGAAAGAGGCGAGCGTGCGCGAAGAGGTGGAGCGTGAGTGGCGACGGGTGATGGTAGGGATTCCCCTCTCCGACGCTGACTAACGCAAAGAGCGGATGGAGATAGGCGGCAAGTAGCGGGCTCTGTTTTGCCGAACCGTGATGAGCAACCTTGAGTACATCGATATTGCGCGCCGAGATTTCCTGATGTCGGAGCAAGAAGGAGAGCAACTCTTCCTGCGCAGGAGCCTCCATATCGGCAGCCAGAAAGATTCGAATACCTTGAATTGTGACGAGCAGTGCAACGCTGGAGTTATTTGGCGCAGATTCTTTGATGATCCTTTGTGGCCAGAGCGGAGATATTTCCAACTCGCCAATACGTACCGTTCGACCTACCGGAGCGCGTTTCATCCGAATAATCTGCGACCACTTGCGCACCCGTGCGACCTCATACGGCGGATCATCTAATGGTGAGCTCCATATTTCATCGACTCGCCGTCCACGAAGAACTCCCGGGAGACCTTCCACGTGATCTGCATGGTCGTGCGTGAGCAGTAGGAGCGCGATGTGATGGACCCCCGCAGTTCGCAAACAACGATCGATTGCGATCGGGTCGGGTCCCGTATCGACGACGACATATTTTCCGCTACCACCGTTCAGGATGAGCCCATCCCCTTGCCCCACATCACACATGAGCATGACCCAATTGCTCGGCGGCCATCCCGTAGGAAGATAGGCGGAGGCAACGAGTGCTACCAGGATCGTGACCAGTAAGAGGCGAGCGGTGCGGGCATGTACTTTGAAGAGTAAGACCATGAAAAGCAGGAGGAGTACGAAGAGTGCAATAGCGATGGCAGACGAACCCCACGGCAATGATGCAAAAGGAAGCGCCGCAGAGTGGTGTGCAATCCAGGAGATGCAGCCGGTGGGTATGCAAGCACACCAGGCAATAAATGAGGCCAGCGGAAGCCAGAGAACGGAGAGCATTGCCGCAAGCAGGCCCAGCAGCGTCGCCGGCGCTACCAACGGCGCGGCTACACAATTAGCTAGTACACCGACGATAGAGAGATTTCCCGAGAGCGCCAGGATAAGCGGAGCACACATGAGCTGCGCAGCGATCGGAATTGCCAACGCCTGCGCGAGCCACGACGGCATCCGTTGCGAAAACCGGAACGCTAACCCAGGAGCGATCAGCAGCAGACCCGCAGTGGCAGCGACCGAGAGTGCAAAACCAAAAGTGAGTCCTTGCCACGGATCGATGAGAAGTAGGAAGAAGATGGCCGCCGCTAGTGCCGGAAGCGCAGCGCGTTTCACTCCGCGACCATAAGCCACCAGCATCACCACTGCCATGGCGCCCGCACGCATTACTGAAGGCTGGGGGCGCACCAACACCACAAAGAAACGCACCCACTTCATTACAAAGAGAATCAATGCCGAAAGGATCGCAAGGTTTGCCCCACTCACCGCAGTGAGATGAGTAAGGCCTGTAGTTTTCATATCTGAAGTGAGCCGAGCATCGATTTGCGAGGTGTCGCCCAACACCAAGCCCGGGAGCAATCCCGCTACATCTGGCGATCGATGGTCTACTGCGGCGCGCATTCCACGGCGGATTTTCATCGCCGAAGATTGCAGATGAGATGGTCCTCCAATACGCGCCACCGCCCCGATTGAAATCAATGTGCCAGCACTCGCCCCGCGAGCAGCGATAACTCGAGCGGAGAATCGCAATCTCTCGCTCGGGATGTAATCACCGTGAGGGGTCACGATGGATATAGGGACGCGTAAGTGGAATCGAGAACCACCAACTTCATACATCTCTAACCGCGCCGGCATGCGAAAACTCTCACCAACGACTGAGCCAAACTTTTGCGACCGCACAACCGGATCACCCGTAACGACGACCTCAACATTGACACGTTTTCCCACGTATCTCTCTAGTTCGTGCAACGGGAGCGAGCGCAAACTCATCAGCACGGCACTGAAGAGGATTACAACAAGAATGACCGCACTAAATGTGCGGGGCCTACGAGTGGCCGCAATGAGTAGAGAGATCAGCAGAACTATGAGAAGTGGAATGAAACCGAAACTATGGGAAAGGAGCACCCCCGCCCAGATTCCGAGGGCGAGGGAAAATAAGCGTAAATCACCCCATGAGGCGACGAGATTTTTAAAGTCGGATAAGTGTTTTGAGATCAGCAAATTTCGCATCGCCCACGCCACTGATATCTCGCAGTTGATCAATCGACGTAAAACGACCATGAGCTTTTCGCCATGCGACAATCCGCCCCGCTAATACCGGACCTACACCAGGTAACGCATCGAGTTCACTGGCGCTTGCGCGATTTAAACTCAGCAATCCCCCGCCACTTCCAGCGAGCGTGACCCCTACCAAGATCTGTGTTCCATCCGTGAGTACTTCGGCGCGATTGATTGAGGAGAGATCAACACCGGGCAGCGCGCCTCCAGCAGCCAGGAGCGCATCTTCGGCTCGCGCCCCCGGACTCAAGTGGTAGACACCAGGGTGGAGGACTTTTCCTGAGACATCTACTACCAATTCTGTGGGCATTTCACCGCTGATTTTTGGGGTTGCTACCCCCGCAAGAGACTCACTTGATATCTGCGGACGTGTTGACGATGGGCTTACTGCTTCAGGTGAACCAGAGAAGAAGAGCCAGGCGGCAAAGAGCAACGCAAAGAAGAGAATGACTGCCAAGCCCACCAGATTGCGCGGAGAGAGGGCGATCCTTTCGCGCAACGTCGGAGCATACGTTTCTTCCTCACTCACCTCCAGCAGAGATTGGTCACTTGCGGAGGGCAGACGTAAGAGCAGTGCAGGCATGGCGGCAGAGTACTGAGCAGTGCACCTGAGAGTTTCGATCGGAGGAATCGATGTGGAAGGGCGCCCCCGTCGATAACTCAGTGTGAGGGCAGGATTGTTACAGGCAACTTCCGGAGGCGCGTTCAGCCGCCGCGGCCATGTGGTCTATATCAGTGGCTGCCTTTTTGATGGCCGCCGGTCCCGACTTCTGCACATCATTGAGATCAGCGATGACGGCCTTGAGCGATTCATCAACTTTCTTCACGTCATTAGCCAAGATGCCATCGGTGATTTGTAAATCTGCGAGACGCTTCTCTTGGTCGGCTAAGTCTGCTCGCTTAGCAGCGAAGGAAGAGAGATCGAGTTTGGCGAGTCCCTCATTAATCGTGGTCAGGTCGTCCAAGACAAATCCCAAAATATCTGCCATTCGCGAACAATCCGCTTTCATAACGGCGGGGTCTGCTTTACCTGAGCAACCCGTAAGCGCAGGAGCAAAAAGAAGTGTCGATGCGACGGCTAGTGAAACGAAACGACGATTCATTGCTGCTCCCTTAATTTACTCTGTGCGCTAGATGCGTGGTGAAATTACAACAGCGATCATGCCAGGTCCAGTGTGCGCGCCGACAACCGCACCTACTTCGCTCACAATCACTTCAGAAACTAAACCATCCTCGGCGAGACCGCCTTGGATCAGATCAGAGACCTTGTGGGCCAAATCCAGTGCTCCTAGATGATGAATCGCAAGATCCACAGAACCCGCATGGGCGGCTGAAATTGCAGCGAATCCCAGACCCATAGCAAGTGATTTTGAATCCACCACATGTACAGGAATTGACGCTTGTGATGCCGCCACCAACGCGGAGTCATACGTTCCTGAAATTGCCTTTGACAAGTGAATGCTGACGACAGCGTCATAGCCTGTGGCTGCTGCCCGGCGATAGGTCTCGAGGAATCTTTCGGGAGTGGGCTTTGAAGTCGTTGCCATCACTCCTTGACGAAGCGCCGTCAGGATCGCCTCAGCACCTTCGCCGCCCTCTTCGTAGGATTTATCACCGATAAGAACTTGGAGCGGCACAATTTCTATCCCAAGCTTGGCCGCATAATCGACAGGGATATAGGCCGTGGAGTCAGTAACGATCAGAGTTCGCATCTGCAATCAGATCACTATGTTAACGAGCTTCGGTGGTCGAACAATGATGTTCTTGATAGCAGCAGCACCGATGCTCTTCTTCACTTCGTCAGCCGCCATAGCGAGGGCATGTAGGTCTGCTTCGCTGATATCCGGAGAGACTTCAAGACGTTCGCGAATCTTGCCATTCACCTGAACCACGCAAGTAACTGAATCTTGGACCAGTAGCGCTGGATCTACCGTTGGCCAACCCGCAAGAGCCACCGTGGGTTGATGTCCCAGTCGATCCCACATCTCTTCTGCCGTGTAAGGGGCCACGAGCGACAAGATGATGGCGACTGTTTCCGCGGCCTCTCGTGAAGCAGGATCTGCGGGACCGGCACCTGAGTCGATCGCCTTGCGAGTGGCATTGACGAGCTCCATCACGCGCGCAACTGCCACATTGAACTTAAAGGTTTCGACAGCTTGCGCTGCTTCGTGAAGCGTTTTGTGCGTCACCTTCCGAAGTGCAATATCGCCCTGGGTGAAGTCGATACCCACGGGACTGGTGATATCCCCGGAGAGACGCCAGGCGCGTGCATCACCACCATGCCCTGATTGAGAAGACGGCTAAATGGTTCATCGAAGTCGAGCATTCCGAGATCGTGCAACACTTTGGTAAAGAAACGGCTGTAGAGCAGGTGCAGGATTGCGTGCGTGACGCCGCCGACATATTGATCAACCGGCATCCAGGTTTTCACAGCTTCTAAGTCGAAGGGCACATCGTCGCGCGTATTACTCGTGTAACGAAGGAAGTACCAGGATGAATCGACGAAGGTATCCATGGTGTCGGTATCTCGCTCTGCATCGCCGCCACACGTGGGACACTTCACTTCTACCCATTCGCGAGCACCACCGAGCGGTGATGTTCCCTTAGGTTTGAGATCTAATCCCTTCGCATCGGGTAGCAGCACTGGCAAGTTTTCATCAGCGACCTCACCGCAGTGAGGACAGTGAATGATCGGAATGGGAGTTCCCCAATAACGTTGACGAGAAATAAGCCAATCGCGGAGGCGGTAATTCTTTGCGCTCTTGCCGAGGTTCTTACTCTCAAGTTGCGCCGTAATCTTGGCAATCGCTTCGGCCTTCGAAAGACCATTGAGGTCGCCGGAATTAACCAGCACCCCATCGCCTGCAGTTGCGATGCCGCTCTCGTTGGGATCTGGTTCTTCACTCGCCACCACGATGCGCACAGGAAGTTTCATCTGACGAGCAAAATCTAGGTCGCGTTGATCGTGCGCCGGAACCGCCATGATCGCTCCATGGCCGTAATCAGCAAGTACGTAATCACTTGCCCAAATTGGCAACTTCTCACCGTTCACAGGGTTGATGGCATAGCGCTCTAAGAAGACACCGGTCTTAGGACGATCGGTGGAGAGACGATCAACTTCACTCGTTTGTTTTACCGTGACTAAGTAATCATCGAATGCTTGCTTTGCCGGGGAATCAGCGGCGAGTTCTGCCGCGAGATCCCCATCTGCTGCGACCACAAAGAAAGTAGCGCCGTAAAGTGTGTCGGGCCGCGTGGTGTAAATCGTGACCGGATCTTTACGTCCTTCGATTTGAAAAACTACGTCAGCGCCGGCAGATCGTCCCACCCAGTTGCGTTGCATGGTGAGCACTTTCTCCGGCCACTTGCCTTCGAGTTGTTCCATGTCATCGAGGAGACGATCGGCGTAATCAGTGATTTTGAAATACCACTGGGTCAATTTCTTCTTCGTTACAGGTGTATCACAACGCTCACACTCGCCGCCGACCACTTGCTCGTTTGCCAGCACTGTTTGGCATGAGGGACACCAATTCACTGCGGAGGCTTTGCGATACGCAAGCCCCTTCTTAAACATTTGAATGAAGAGCCACTGATTCCATTTGTAATATTCGGGGTCACACGTGTTGAGTACACGGTCCCAATCGAATGAACATGCATACCGTCGCATCGAAGCTTTTTGCACGGCGATGTTTTCGTACGTCCAGATCGCCGGCGATTCATTCCGCTTGATAGCCGCATTCTCGGCAGGAAGACCAAATGCGTCCCAGCCGATTGGGTGCATCACATTGAAACCGCGTTGCACCCAGTACCGGGCGACGACATCGCCGAGCGCATATGCCTCGGCATGGCCCATGTGAAGGTCGCCGGAGGGATAAGGGAACATGTCGAGCACGTACTTTTTCGGCCGCGAATCATCGGCTCGCCCCGACCGGAAGGGGGCGATCTGATCCCAGACCGGGAGCCACTTCTCTTGGACTCCGTGGACGTCGTAACCCTCGCGCTTGGCTGGCTCTAAATTCTCACTCATCAGGGTTCAAAGAGTACCCGCCAGGAAAGGCCGGTGAGATCCTCGCTGATCCCCCAGAGCGCTCCCGCCAAGCGTGGGTCGTAGGCAATATCACGCGCTCTGACTAATTTCGGGTGGCCGCGCAACTCCCCGAGACCATCAGGTCCAAGGTATGCCCCACCTGGGATCGAGGGCAGGATCGCGGCCGCTAACGTCGGAAGTGCACCCATCGCGGCAGATTGCGCCAGGGTTTTGTTGACGAGAGAGGTGGCCGAGGCCGCGAAACCCTGGCCCTTCATCTCCGGCGCGACCATCTGCAGATTGGTATTTGACCAACCGGGATGAGCTGCGAGCGCGGTAATTCCCCAGCCGGCAGTGTCGCTGCGACGTTGCAACTCATGAGTGAAGAGCAGGTTGGCTAACTTGCTCCGACCATATGTCTTCCAGGCGTTGTACTTAAGCGCGTCGTCGCCCTTCATCCACATCTGCTCTTTAAGTCGACTCTGGTCGAAGTCCGCCATCCGGTGCGCCATGCTGGCTACAGAAACAACGCGCGATCCTCGAAGCTTATGAAGCAGGCGGGCCGCGAGTGCAAAGTGACCTAAATGGTTGGTTCCCATCTGCAATTCAAATCCATCAACAGTGTGACGAAGCGGCGTCGCCATCACGCCAGCATTTAAAATTAATGCATCTAGATGATCCCACGTGAATTCGCGCGTAAATGTTTCAATGGATGCAAGGTTTGCAAGATCAAGTTGTGCGACGAGAATATTGCCGCGGATTTTAGATGCGGCAACTTCTGCTTTTGCAAGGTTTCGACTTGCCATCACAACTTCAGCGCCGTGGTGTGCAAGGGCACGCACCGTTTCAAATCCCAAGCCAGAATTTCCTCCAGTAACGAGGTAACGCTTTCCGTGGAGATCTGGGATCGATCTGGCATCCCAATGTCGCGGGATAGGTGAGATGACTGCCATTTTGGCTCCCTAGCAGTACCGAAGAAACCACTCTTTGAGTGGAGCTGAGGGGACTTGAACCCCTGACCCCCTGCATGCCATGCAGGTGCGCTACCAGCTGCGCCACAGCCCCGGAATCGCCAACATAGCCGATGTACGCATTAATACCAATTCAGCCGAATGCCTTTTTTCCCCTTCAGGGGAGGCTGCAACGCGCTGAGAGTGAGGCTAGGAGTGCGAAGGGCCAGATTCCTCGCCGAGTACCGGCTCTGGCAGGGTGCCCGCGTTATGTTCTGCGAGCCGCCAGCCCCGGGAACCGTCGAGTCGATCGACCTCTTCCAGTGCTGACCAAGAACAATTCGCCAGGCCACCGATGGCGCCCCAGGCATCAGGTGGCAGATCGAGCAGGGTGGCGATCACACACCGCGCCGTACCGCCATGGGTGACCGCGATCAACGTCTCGTTCTCGGGCACCGATTGCAGAGCTTTCTCAATCGTGGCCACTGCGCGCGCGGCTACTTCACTGCGTCGCTCCCCCGTGCCACCAGCAACGACATCTTCACTATTGACCCAGCGAGCAAAATTCTCGCCATCAGTGCTGCGAATATCTGCCCCCGTGCGACCTTCCCACAGCCCACCATGCGTCTCTCGAATACCTGGTTCTATCGCAGCAGTGAGCCCGGTTAATGCAAGCAACGGGGCGGCAGTCGCCTGTGCGCGGCCGAGATCGCTACAAATAATGGTGTGTGGGGCAAAAGCGGCGAGCAGTGATGCCGCGCGCGCTGCTTGCGCTACGCCGGTCTCATCAAGAGGAATATCGGTATGGCCTTGAAAACGATTCTCTACATTCCATGCGGTACGACCGTGACGCCAGAGCAGTAACTTACGCGCCACTCGAAATGCCTAATTCAGCAAGATCTAATCGTGGACAATCTTTCCAGAGACGTTCTAAGTCGTAATAAGCCCGCTCTTCAAAATGCATCACGTGAATGATCATGTCGCCGTAATCGAGCAGCACCCAACGCCCTTCACGAGCACCTTCGCGTCGAATCGCTTTCTCACCGATTTCTAGGAGTTTGCGCTCCATCTCGTCGATGATGGCATTGACCTGTGGTTCGTTGTTCCCGCTGGCAATGACAAAGATGTCAGCGAGCGCAAAATGTTCGGAGACATCGAGAGCGATAACTTCGGTGGCGATCTTGTCGAGTGCGGCCGCTACTGCGACTTTGGCGCTATTACGCGCTACTGAGGTGGCTGTCATGAGGAGATCAGTCTCCCACATAAAGCGAGTGCTGATGAATGTAATGCAAAACAGCGGGATTTAAGCCTGGCGGAACGCGTCCGGCGTTGATTTCGGCACGAATCTCAGTTGCCGAGAGCGAGCTCTCTGGCATATCTACACGGTTGATGCGGAGCGGATGTGCGAGCGGAGCCCCAGGATGCAATTCATGGCCAGGGCGGGCAACCGCCAGAATTTCTACGAGTTGTGAAAGTTCATCAGCGCGATGCCAGGTATGAAAATTTGCTACTGAGTCTGCACCGAGGACAAGGGAGATCTTCCACTCGGGATGTTCCCTCAATAGTTCGTGCACCGTATCGATGGTGTATGTCGGCCCATCGCGTTGAATTTCGATATCGGAAATCTCTACATCGGCGTGCGCCCC
>RGER01000390.1 GCA_009917815.1 Actinomycetota bacterium | reverse complement strand
GATGAGGGGCAAGGTTCTCAAGATCTTGTGTGGTGAGTGAGTGCAACCACGAGAGACGATCAACACCGCGCACCGTGATAATTGGTCGATGCCCGAGATCAGCCCAGCCGCGCCCTTCGTAGAGCGCACGCTGCTCTTGTACAAAAGAGCCACAATGCCAGAGTGCACCTTGATCAGGACCGCTCTCTACGAGAACGCGACTACCTACTTCACTTGGCATGCGGCGCACGTTCCGTAAATGGCAAAGTGGGTGACATCAGTTGCGAACCCACGCTTCTTCAAAATAAGTTCCACAAAATCTTTGGCGTCTGCCAATTCGGATTCATCTACTTTTCCGCACTTTCCGCAGACTAAATGTAGGTGAGTTATCTCGTCAGCGGCGTGATACGTAGCGCCGCCGTGTCCAAGATGCGTGTGGATGATGAAGCCAGCGGTCTCTAGGGTTTCTAAATTTCGATAGACGGTCGAAAGGTTGATGCCAGGATGCATTTGTCGAACTGTGTTTGCAATTTCCTCGGGAGTGGCATGTCCCAACTCCCGAACCGCGTTGAGTACGAGTTGGCGTTGAGGTGTGAGGCGCAAGCCACGAGCGCGGATCTCATCTTGAGGCATACGCGCATCCTACGGTTAGGAAGCTACTTCAAGCACAAGATCTACGGGCTCGCCCCATCGAAGGGAGAACTTCTCCTCTACGGTGGCGCCGGCGGTGAGTAGACGTACGCTCCACTGCCCTGGCGAGGCAAAGAACCGGAAATGCCCCTCTAAGGATGTCGGTACCTCAGCGGTGAAATCTCCCTGAGCATCCAGTAAGCGCACATACCCCCGGCTCACTGGTTCTCCGCCTTTGAGCGCGACGCCCTGAACTATCGCGCTCTTCGATACGTCTACTCCATCAAGAGAGGGGCCTCCAGCTTTTGCCCCGCACGTTGTCACGTGCCCAACTCAACCGGAACGCCGACGAGAGAACCGTATTCAGTCCATGAACCGTCGTAATTCTTCACGTTCTTGATTCCAAGAAGTTCGTGAAGAACAAACCATGTATGAGAAGATCGCTCACCAATGCGGCAGTAAGCAATGGTTTCGGTCGCCAAATTTACGCCGGCACCTTTATATAGCTCTGCCAGATCCGCATCGCTCTTAAATGTTCCATCTTCATTGGCGCTCTTTGCCCATGGGATATTTTTTGCAGTTGGAATATGGCCTCGAACTTGACCTTGTTCTTGCGGCAAATGTGCAGGCGCCGCTAGCTCACCACTGAACTCTTGCGGTGA
>RGER01000389.1 GCA_009917815.1 Actinomycetota bacterium | reverse complement strand
CTCCCGGACTGGATGAATTACCAATGAGCATATTGCGAAGCTCTTCACGAACGCTCCTAAGCAAGGAGTCCCCGGCCAAGGCACCGCCGTAGGTGTCGATCGAGCTCTTCGCATCGGCGAGCACATTCATAGAGTCCACAAAGCCGTTATAGGCTGAGACCAAGTCTTGGACCTTGGTCTTCACCGCCGACACATCTCGGGTCAGTTGCAACCGGGCCGTGCTCGTGGTGGTGTCATAGAGGTTGAAAGTGACGCCAGATACCACGTCGTCGACAGTGTTGGTAGAGCGCGTCACCTCAACACCGTTAACGGTAAATACAGCGTCTGTGGCCGCTTGTTGAGTGGAAAAGCTCACCGCGGTACTGCTGTCGGTGCTTAAAGAGAAGGCATTTGACGCGCCTGCTTCACCGATCACAACGACCTTATAACGGCTGGCACCCGATACACCGGTATCAATGAGCTGGGCGCTAATTCCCAGAGACTTAAAGTCTGTCGAGTTATTGATGGCGGTGACGATTCCCGCTGGCGTGTCGGTCGCTACACTGACAGAGGCGCTATCACTTCCGTCATCCAAGTTGAGACTGAGCGTAAAGCTGCCCCCGCCATTCAATGACGAAGAGCTAGAAGAAAAGCTTGCGATGCTGCGCTGCTCCGCAGCCACCGAGCTCACAGACACGGCATAAGAGCCAGTGGTTGCAGCCGAGGTGGTGCTCACCCCAAACGCAACAGGCTGGCTGTTGCTGGTGGTGATGGAGTTGAAATCACTGGCGTCATTGAGCGCCGAGAAGGCTGTCTTCAAGTCTGCCAACGCATATTTCATGGCGTTGTAGCCGGTGATGCGCGACTCGGTCTGCGAGATTTTGGTGTTGATGCGATCGCGCTGAGGCGCTTGCTCGGCTTCTACCAGACTCTGGGCGAGTGAATTGATGTCAATACCCGAGCCTGCACCCAGGGTCTTGACGATATTGGACGCCGCAGCCTTGGCAGAAGATGACGCGCTGGATGTCGAGCTCGAGCTCGACGTCGTCGAATTGGTCGTCGACGACGTGGTGCTGGAGGTGACTGCGGTGGTGGCCATGGAGGATCTTGCGTTAACGGCAGGTTAATCGACCGCTGGAGTCAAAGCTTTAGGCTGGGAGGGTGGACTGCTGGGAGATTGCCACGGCCCTTCGGGCCTCGCAATGACGGTGAGGTACGTCGGGTCCTCGCGGTGACAGCACGTCATTGCGAACGAAGTGAAGCAATCTGGTGGGAGATTGCCACGGCCCTTCGGGCCTCGCAATGACGG
>RGER01000388.1 GCA_009917815.1 Actinomycetota bacterium | reverse complement strand
TTATTTGAATTCACCATAACTAATCCGCCATCAAATGCGTTATTGGAATCTGCAAACCACATTTGACGGTTCAACGAGCCAACTTGATCTGCCGATGCAACATCGGAGAGTGCTAAGAGACCAAAAGTGAGGACCATCAGTAGCGAGATTTTTGTGCGCACCGCTAGAGGATATAGTGCGAGCGCTCCTTAGACCACTAGAAAGCTCTTATTGGCCTCACATACGGGGTGCTGGAACTTGGCGCATTAGATCCTAGGCTCATTCGATCCTCGCCCTGATTCTGGTTGGCTAGTTTTCCGAACGAGAAACTCGACACCCAGTAAGGGCTTGCCCAACGCAGAGCATACTTGCTCGCTGCAAAAGTCGCGCTCTGCTTCTTTGGAAAATCCTTGATGCAACAAGCACTCTTCGGTGCAAAAATTCCACCAGCAAACATGGCGAGTTGATTGAGTTCTGTTTGGCGGGGTAAATACCAATCACTCAGATTTCCACCACGGTAGTTGCGAGTCGCTGTTGCGGCTCCTGTTTTGCAATTCTGCGAAATGATTTCGCTATTTCCAAATCCAGAGCTAGCGAGAAAGCCGGTTTGAGCTTTGCCGGGCACCCATTTGTTATACCAATCCTTACCCTGCAGCGACTTAGTCCAGGCCGCTCTCGAATTGGTATTACTGCACCAATTTAGTTGAGGATCACTCTTGCCACCTGACCATGTTTTAGGTGCAACTTCCAGGTACTTCCAACCGTCGGAAGCAAACGAGAGATCTCCCTCGGCATTGGGCGTGGCTTTCCAGACATTGACCGTATCTTCGGTGCGCACGAAGAAGACCACTCCGCCACCAGGTCCGATATCGCCGAGCTTGCACTCACCCCCCTGGGCACATGTCTGACCCATCTCCGTGGTCGCTGTGGGAGTATCACCGGCACTCGCAGCTTCAACGCTTGAAAGCGAGATGACGGCGATGAGGAGAGTGATCAGGCGGATTCGTTTCATTATGGAAACGTATCAGCCTCGATGGCAATCTTCTTTCTCATTGACAGAGGGGTAGGCTCTTCTTTGACAAGTTAAGCGCCCTCAGAGGGAGGTAAATGTGCTGGAAAACGACGAATTCCTCTATTTTGCACATCGCGCCTTTGATGGCATGGCGGCCATCGTGGAAACCCTCGGAGATGATCTCGCGAACCGAGTTCCATCGCTACCGGGTGCTAACTCCCCCTATGCCCTCCTCACTCACTGCATTGGCGTCAGCGACTTCTGGGGTGGGTACCTTGTTAATGGGCGCAAAATCGAA
>RGER01000387.1 GCA_009917815.1 Actinomycetota bacterium | reverse complement strand
GAAACCAAAAGCACGGTTCGGTAGCGGTTGGTTCCTTTGGTGATCTTGTCGTGCTCGATGGTAACCCCTTCGAAAAGCCTTCCGTGCTCTGGAACATGAGCGAGGGCCGCACTGTTATTAAGTCAGGGCGCGTCGTTAAGTAGCGTCTATGAATCCCAAGCGTCTTAGCGGCGACTCATTGCAGAAGCCGAGCAGCCTGCGAGAGCAGATCTCAACCGCGCTCCGTGCTGCCTTGATCACGGGTGAGATGCAACCGGGGGAGACCTACTCGGTTCCTGCCATTGCCGAAAAGTTTGGTATCTCAGCAACACCAGTACGTGAGGCGATGCTCGATCTCACTAAAGATGGCATCTTGGTCGCACTTCCTAATAAGGGTTTCCAGGTAGTGGCCACTTCGGCAGAGACCCTTCGACAATTAACCGAGATTCGCCTGCTGCTGGAGATCCGAGTGACGGTAGAGATTGCTAAGGCGATCACCCCGTCGCAAATTGCTCGCCTTCGTGAAATCGCCACCCAGGTTCAAGAATTTGCAGAGGCTGGGGACTTGCTCAATTTCATCGAGCACGATCGAATCTTTCATAGCGGGATTTTGGCGCTCTCCGGGAACTCCATGTTGGTGGAGGTCGCCGACCAATTCCGCTCCCGCGCCCGCATCCACGCTCTGCCCTTCATTTTGGAGAGCGGAAAGTTGGTGACCAGCGCTTTTGAGCACATTCAGATCCTCGATGCGATGGAGCAACGGGACCTGGAGACGGTGGCCAGGGTGATGGAGCACCATATCGGCACCACCATCGATGCCGTGCTGGCCATGTCCCCCGTGAAGAAGGCTTCGAGGTAGGTCTGAAGGTGAGAAATCTTTCCCTCCCACCACTAGTCATAGGAGAACGCCCGTCAGTAATATGTCACACGCCAGCCGAGGCTTCTCTGCTCGGTCAGCATCTCTTTGGGAAAGGTGAAAGTTCATGGCGAAAAACGCCCGTGTAGCAATTGACGTCGGAGGTACCTTTACCGACGTCGTCACTCTGGATGGTGGAAGTGGGAACGTCAAATTCGACAAGGTGCCCACTACGCCAAGTGATCCACAACAAGGTGTACTTAATGGTTTCGCCGCATCGGGTGTGAGTCTGGAAGCAGTCTCGCACTTCATCCACGGCACCACGCTCGGTTTGAACGCGCTTTTAACGCGTCGCGGAGCTAAGACCGGCATCGTCACCACAGAAGGTTTCCGTGACGTGTACTTGCTCGGTCGCACCGATCGCATTCCGATGTATGACTGGAAGTACCGCAAG
>RGER01000386.1 GCA_009917815.1 Actinomycetota bacterium | reverse complement strand
ATAACAGGCGCAACGGTATTTGCCGGCAAGGAAGTCTTGATTGCTATGGCCGTTAATGCGCTCGGTGAACCTTTCACGCCTAAGTTATTTGATGCGGTAACCATGATGCGGAAGTACTTTCCGACATCGCTCTCTTTTACTGTGTAGGTGAGCGCGGTTGCGCCATCTATTGGTGCACAAGTAGTGATATCGGTTGCGGTACAGGCCTGCCACTGCTGGGTATAGGTGGGAAGTGGAAATGCAGCGACCAAACCACGATCTGCCGTCAGTACTTCATCAACGGCAATAAGCCCGGAAATACTAGGAAGGGTAAGAGTTATTGGCTCGGAAGATATCTGACTTGTTAATCCAGAGAATGTCGATGCCGCAAGATTAAATGTGTTTGCAGCAATTGATACTCCTCCGCGGAGGTAGAACCCCACCTCTGCCGAGGTAACAGCAAACACAGTGGAGGTTGCGTTAGGAATATTTACACAAGTTGCAACATCTGTTGTTGTGCACTTCTGCCATTGATAAGAATAGACAGGAGAAGTTGCGCCGCTCCATGTTCCACTACTTAATGAAAGCGTTGTTCCTACCAACACTGAACCAGTGATTGCTGGTGCGACAAGCACTGCAGGTTGCGTGAGTACCCGTCCAGTGATTGCACTATTTGCAGTTGTACCACCACCAGCGGAGAGCGCAGTTACTTGAGCATAAAAATAATTTCCACCATCGTTTGCTTTTAATGTGTAGGTGGCGCTTGTTGCGCCAGAGATAAGCGAGCAAGTAGCGATGGTCTGACTAGAACAGCTCCACCACTGATAGGTATAGCTCGCAGGGCTTGGAGTCCAACTTCCTGGAGCGATGCTGAGCGCTTGTCCAACAGCGAGCGTTCCGGAGATAGTTGGTGCGCTGTTATTGGCTGGGCCATCTGCACGTGCCGGTGAAATTGGCAGTAACGCAACAAGGGCTACCACTACCGTTACTCGCTTAAGGCCTGCCAAAAATCGCATGTCCTCATTATTATGGAGAATTCTTAGAAATGACGGTGCGAACCGCCCTAAGCGCTTGCGCGTTTTAGACGATCGCGAATTGCAACCGCAACCCCATCACCCGAAGGCGGAACCACATAGATAGAAGGTAGGTTTTTTCGATCCCCTTCGCGTAGCGCGTCATAGAGCGCCCGCGCATACTCTTCATTGCTCGTTGGCGAAGCTAATCGAATTGCGCCATCAGGAGTGGGAAATTTTTCGAGTGCGAGAAAACCCACGCCAACAATGCAGGCAACAACGGGATTCTCGGAATCA
>RGER01000385.1 GCA_009917815.1 Actinomycetota bacterium | reverse complement strand
ATGCGCGCGATACCGTCACGCATATAGCGGCCCGGCTGTACGGCGCCGCAGCCATCCTCCGTCTCTTGGCCACAGCGGGAGATATTGCTACATTTGTTGAGAACCGTGCGCCACCGGGCTTCCCCACGCCGCTTCGTCAACCCCTTGTGAAGCTCCTTGTCGATAAGCAGCTTCGAGCAACGAACACACACGCAGTTCAAGACGTTCTGAATGTATTGGAAGAACTGGATGAAGTATACGGGGCGCGCAAGACGGAAATGTCCGAAATGGCCGGGACAGCCGTGATTTGTCTGACCACAGCTCCGACAAGTCTTCCCATTGTCAAGAACACCCATGCGCGGGTCGAACAGACCACCAATACGCGGCTCGTTGCCGTCGTATGTGCCCGTATTTGTCACTTCTACGACGGACCGCTTTTCAATCTCGTCCGGACTGAAAATCCCGAACTGGATACCGACCACGGGTTGGATATCCGAATCTGGACGATGAAATCCGGCTGGCATCTCTCTTCTGTGTTATAAGGTGGTTTCTAAGTGCCCGCGCGAAGGCTGCGTTCAACTCAATTTTCAGTTGGTGGACTTTAAGCCATTCGCGGTAATATCGTTGTAGGTAATAGCACTATACATGGATATAGCATCGAACAAACACGTAAAAGAGATAGAGCAAATATTGCGTAGAATCGGTGAACGCGTCGAGGGTAATTTAGTATGCGATATTGACCCCTGGAATATTATAGTCGATAGGACTGGTGATAAGATTTATAATCTACGGGCTTTGAGCAAGGGAAAGAAGAAGATTTGTGAGATAGGAGTGAACGCGTGCCATAGTCTATTGATAATGCTTCTGGAGAATCCGACGGCAGAATATTTGCTATTTGATTTGAATAATCATAGGTATACGGAGCCCTGTGTGGAATATATACGGTCGGCATTTCCTGACGCAAGGATTAAAACGGTATACGGCAACTCTGTGGAAACCGTTGTTAAGTATATCGAGGAGAATCCTGGTGAGTTACACACCTATGATTTGTGCCACATCGACGGGGGACATATGGAAGAAGTATTTTCGCATGATTATATCAACATCCGCTGTTTATCAGAAAACAATGGGTGTGTGATATTTGACGATTATGACCTCGGTGAAATACGGCGTTTTATCGACTCTAGGCTGGCGGCAGGCGATATTATTCGTTGGGAAGATGCTAGCTTGAAACCGACATCGTTACACTATATTTACAAATACGCTGTCGCCCCCCTTTAAAGAATATAAGGATTTACACGGCCGGGCATCC
>RGER01000384.1 GCA_009917815.1 Actinomycetota bacterium | reverse complement strand
CTCTGTAATGGACAAGGTGCTCACTAGCACCGGCGCCTACGAAGCGGTTCGCCTTCCGATTCGCCACGAGTATAAGGGCGATATGCTAGAGATTCAGCTAAAGAATGCTATCTACCCAGTCCGCGTTACCCCTGAGCACCAGGTATTTGCTCTACAGGGGCAGGCGCGCGGCCTCAACTTTGATGTGATTCGCAATCGCCTCGAGAAGAAGCTGAAGGAGCCCGAGTTTGTGGATGCAAAAGATCTTTTACCCGGCGATTTCCTCGTCTTCCCTGTGCCAACGCAGGTTGAGGATAATGCGAATATCACAGAAGAAGATTGCCGCTTCTACGGTATTATGCTAGGCGATGGACACATTTCCAGCTCTATGGCAGGTGTATGCCTAAATAACGAGTCAAAGAAGGATACACTGGCATTCGTTGAAGAGTATCTTATGAAGCGCGGCGTACGCTCCAACCGGTATGATTCTGAAGAGACGAAATCTGCCGTTCATATGAAATGGTCAACTGCCTCTCCAGGGTTCAAGTTTACCCGCTCTCAACTGTATGATGCGAACAAGCAAAAGAAGGTTGATACGCCCTTCCTACATCTCCCAGTAAATAAGGTGAAGCAGATCATCCGTGGCATTATTGAGTCAGATGGGTGTGTCGGCGAGAAGGAGGTCTCTGTAGAGGTCTCTTCTTATCCGCTGATTGAGGGTCTACGCTATCTCCTACTTCGCCTTGGTGCGCTTGCTTCAGGCTATGAGCGGAATCGTGTCGGAAATGTCTCTTCCACACGTGATATTCACACGAATCTCCCTACAGCGGTTGTGCGTGTCCCGAGGATTCCCGAGATTCTAGAGATGTTCCCGAATGCTCCAAAGGGCGAGTATTTCACCTTCCTACGTCACGAGAATAACATCTACTCACGTATCCAAGATATCGTCGATACCAAGTATGAGGGTATTGTACACGACTTTGAGATTGAGGGGCCACATGACTATGTAGTGGCGCACATGGGTGTGGTTCACAATGGCGGCGGCCGTCGCAATGGGTCATTTGCCGTCTATTTGGAGCCTTGGCATGCGGATGTAGAGGACTTCCTGAAGCTCAAGCTGAATTCCGGCTCAGAAGAGGAGCGTGCGCGCGACCTCTTCTACGCCCTATGGATTTCCGACTTGTTCATGCGCCGTGTAGAGGCTGATGCGGAGTGGTCTCTGTTCTGCCCTTCTGAGGCACCTGGGCTGGCCGATGTGTATGGCGAAGATTTCGAGAAGTTGTATGAGGGATATGAGGCCGAGGGGCGCGCG
>RGER01000383.1 GCA_009917815.1 Actinomycetota bacterium | reverse complement strand
TTCGTTCTTGAACTTCTCCATCTCGCCAGCAAGTGCCTTGCCATCGAAGCTTGCGGCGCGCGTTGCAGCGAGCGCGAAGGCTTCAACAGAAGATGCACCGGTGATGAGGCCGCTGGTACCAGCTGGGCCACCAGTCTTGGTTTGGAAGGCAGCGAGGAGATCATTGACCTTTGGATTCGGATCGTCGCCGAATACAGACGCATAAGTAACAACGTAGTAATCGTTGAGCTTCGAATCTGCTGCGCGCCAGAAGGCACCATCCATACCGAAGCCGGAGATGATTGGCGTGTTTACGCCAGCACCACGGATAGCAGCGGCGGCTTCAGCGCCACCACCTGGGTATGAGCAGAGTGCAATAACGGCAGAGCCGTCCTTCTTTGCGTTAGCAACCTGTGCGGTCACTGGCTTGTCGAGCTTGCCTGCTTGGGTCTGGCTGAATTGCTGCACAGACTTCACAGTGCCACCGAGTTCCTTGAAGCGCGCTGCGAAAGCATCGCATTGGCTGGTGGTGTAAGCAATCGACATATCCTTGAAGAGAGTCGCGGTCTTGCCGAGCTTCTCAAAGGCG
Organism: Actinomycetota bacterium; assembly: GCA_009917815.1. Classification (GTDB taxonomy): domain Bacteria; phylum Actinomycetota; class Actinomycetes; order Nanopelagicales; family Nanopelagicaceae. The sequence continues at coordinate 748 of RGER01000383.1, read as the reverse complement.
TACTCAGCCATGATCGCAGCTTCGCCAGGAACAGCAGAACCGAGCGAGAAGCCGAGTGGGAGGCCGTTATCTGGGCCCATTGCTGTTGAACCTACGCAAGGAGCAATGACGAGAACACCGGCGGTGTTAGCGACCTGTGCAGACTTTGCGTTGATGTCAGCATCGCAAGTGACGAGAAGAAGCTTCGCGCCCTTCGAGACGAAGTCAGTTGCGATTTGTTGACCCTTATCAGGGTTGGTCTCAGTGTCCACTGCTTCAAGAGTCAGTTGGCAACCATTGACGCCACCAGCGGCATTGATCTTGTCTACAGCAATTTGAGCTGTAGTCAGAGCAGGGCCATCGAATGGTGACATGAATCCGGTCTGAGCCATTGCGGCACCAATCAAGATTGGTGCATCACACGCAGCGGCGGCTGCGGGGGCTGCAGACTCTGAAGAGCTACTTGTCGAAGTACAGCCAGCTACAAAGAGTGCAGCAGTGACGAGTACCGCGCCAAGACCTTTAGAGAACTTCATTAAAACTCCCTTGTCTGTCCAGGCGTTGGTCGGAGGTGTACCAACGGTCGGCGAATCATCTCGCGCACCATTCACGCCCGTCAATCTTGCGCGACATTAATTCTGAGTCTCTTTCAAAAGAGCGCGCGGTGAAAAGTCCTTTTAGCCCTGTATAGGGCATATAAACGGATTTACCGCTCCCTTAAGAACTAGACCTCAAGCACTAGACCTCAAGCACTAGACCTCAAGCACTA